>DATLOA010000290.1:0-2724 GCA_035536515.1 Burkholderiaceae bacterium
GCGCCCATCCACCGCGGCACGGCTCCCTGGCGGTTCTTCGTTGCTCGCACGTACGCAGTCATCTCATGCACGCGAACCAGCTCGAGCATGCGGCCACCGAATAGGAACGTATCGCCCTTGCGCAGCCGGCTGATGAACGACTCCTCCATCACGCCGACGTCGCGGCCGTTCATCGTCTTGATCAGCATCGATGCCTCAGAGACGATGGTGCCGATCGACATCCGATGCCGCTGACCGATGCGCGCATTGTCGACGCGGTAAACGCCGTCTGCGTCACGGCTAACGCGCTGATAGTCGGGATACGCGCGCAGCGCTTCGCCGCCGCGGCCGACGAAATCGAGCGCCCAGTTCCAGTCGTCGTCCGACAGCTCGCGGTAGCTCCAGGTATCGCGCACCTCGGCCAGCAATTCTTGCTCGATGAAGCCGGTGCCAAGCGCGATCGTTACCAGGTGCTGGACCAGCACGTCGAGCGGACGCTCGGGCGCGAGCCGCGCTTCGATGCGGCCCTCTTGCAACGCGCTTCTGGCAGCCGCCGCTTCCACCAGTTCTAGCGTGTTGGTCGGCACAAGTGTTACGCGCGATGCGCGTCCCGGCGCGTGTCCGCTGCGGCCGGCACGTTGAAGCAGCCGCGCAACGCCTTTGGGGCTGCCAATCTGCAGCACGCGCTCGACCGGCAGAAAGTCGACACCGAGATCGAGGCTCGACGTCGCCACAACCGCTTTCAAACTTCCTTCCTTCAATCCGAGCTCGACCCAGTCCCGCACCTCACGCGCCAGCGATCCGTGATGCAGCGCGATCAATCCGGCCCACTGGGGTTTAGCTTCGAGAATCGCCTGATACCAAAGCTCGGCCTGCGAGCGTGTATTGGTGAAGATCAACGTGGTCGATGATGACGCGATCTCGCTCACGACCGCTGGCACCATCTTGATGCCGAGATGGCCACCCCATGGAAACCGACCTGGCTCCTCGGGCAACAATGTGTCGACGAGCAGTGTCTTGTCAATGCGCCCCTGCACCAGCACCCCGTCGTGGCGATTGAGCAGCACCTGCATGGCGTGCTCGGTGTTACCTAGCGTCGCCGACAGACCCCACACAGGCAATGATTTTCGAGACCAGCGCCCCAGCCGCGCCAACGCTAGCTGCAGCTGCACGCCGCGCTTGGTCCCGATCAGCTCGTGCCATTCGTCGACGACCACCATCGCCAAATCGGACAGCTGGTCGCGCGATTCTGAGCGCGTCAGCATCAGGCTCAGCGATTCGGGCGTCGTGATCAACACTTCGGGCAGCTGCTTCGACTGCCGCGCGCGTTCGGCGGCGTCAGTGTCGCCCGTGCGCACGCCGACTTGCCAATCGACCCCCAACTCATCGAGCGGCGCCGCCAAAGAGCGTGCGGTATCGGCTGCGAGCGCGCGCATCGGTGTTAGCCACAACAAGCGCAAGCCTCCACCCTTCACTTCACCGGCAAGCACGCCATTCAGCAGTGCGAACCAGACAGCGTAGGTCTTGCCGGAACCGGTGGTCGCGTGCAACAGGCCCGAGCGCCCTGCGGCAACGTGCCGCCACACCTCACGCTGAAACTCGAATGGTTGCCAGCCGTGCGCGGCGAACCAGCCCTCGGCGCTCGGCAAAATGAGTTGGCGCACGATCGAGGCTTGGCGTCGCCCAACGACCGCGTCGTCAGCCTCGCGCTTGCGATCTTCGCGCGACTTCTTCGCTCGTAGCGCGCGCAGCTGTGTGCCGACATTCGGGCCTGGCGGAAACGGTGCTTGTCGATCGCTCACGGTTTGCCTCGCAGCGTGCCGCTATCCCGTGGAGCTCGCCAGCAGCGATTGCAATGTACCGAGCGTGTCGGCTTCATCGACCGGCTTGTCATGCCGCCAGCGCAGCATGCGTGGAAACCGCACCGCGATTCCGCTTTTGTGGCGCGGCGAGCGTTGGATGCCTTCGAAGCCGATCTCGAACACCATCGTCGGCGTCACACTGCGCACCGGTCCGAACTTTTCCACCGTAGTGCGGCGGATTGCAGAGTCGACCTTGCGAATTTCCTCGTCGGTCAGTCCCGAGTATGCCTTGGTGAACGGCACCAGCGCGCGCTCCGCTGCACCCGACTCCGAAGTCCACACTGCAAACGTGTAGTCCGAATACAGACTCGCGCGCCGGCCGTGCCCGCGCTGCGCGTATACCAGCACCGCATCGACGGCATATGGATCGATCTTCCACTTCCACCAGTTGGCGCTCGCCTCCTTGGTGCGGCCGACGCGGTACGTCGAGTCGAGATGCTTGATCATCAATCCTTCAACGCCTCGAGCGCGCGACTGTCCGCGCAACAGAGCAAGCTGGTCCCACGAGTCGCTCGCAACGCGCGGCGAAATCAGCACATCATGTTTTCCTGCAAGCTCCTCGAGCGCCGAGCGCCGCTCTTTTTGCGCGCGCAGGCGCATGTCATCACCGCCGGCCTCGAGCAAGTCATAGGCCATGAATACCGCGGGCGCTTCCCGCAGCACATTCATCGTCACGCTTTTGCGAGTGACTCGCTTCTGCAGCAACGCAAACGGCTGCGGCGCGCCGCCGCGCCATACCAGGATTTCACCGTCGAGCACCGTGCCATCGGGCAGCGCGCGCGCACGCTCGACGATTTCGGGAAAACGGTCGGTGATCAGTTCTTCGCCGCGGGACCATAGCCATGTTTTGCCCGCGCGGCGCACCAGTTGCGCGCGAATGCCG
>DATLOA010000291.1:0-7771 GCA_035536515.1 Burkholderiaceae bacterium
TCGCTTAGCGCAGCTTCGCGCACCTTAGCCGCGGCCTCGCCAATCGCGCGATCTTCGGCTTCTTCGCGCTTGTGCCGCGCGCGGCGCAAAAATCCTTCAAGAAATCCGCCGCACCGCTCGGCCACCGAAAGCCACGAAAAATCTAGGAACAGCGATAACCCGATCGCGATGGCAACCAGCATGATCACGGTCGCCCCGGTAAAGCCGACGACTGCTTGTAGCAACTGTGCGACGCCCTGGCCAATAATTCCGCCCGCGACGTCTGGCAACGCGATGCCGTGCGAATGAAAGCGAAGCGCCTCCAGCCCTACCGCACCGAACAGCAACAGCACGAAACCAATGCCGTGCGCATACGCGGGGAGATCGTCATTCAGCGGGTCGCCGCTTGCTACCCGATGCAGCTTGCGGAATCCGCGCACCACCGTGATGGCCAAGCCGAATACGAGCAGATATGCGCACGCGCCGAACTGCAGTAGCGCGATATCCGCAACCCAGGCGCCCAGACGCCCGCCGATGTTATGCACACCGCCGGCGCCCGCCGTGTGGGAGAAGGCAGGATCGGCGCTATTGAAGCTGGCAAGCATCGCGAGCAGTGCGATCGCGGCCACGGCACCCGTGATCCATCCCGCTTCGGCCAGCAGACGGCCGAAGCGATCCGTCCCATCGACCGTCGGCGACGCGTTGCGTGAACGCAGCCAAACACCGTCCGCCGCGCGCGCTGCGCTGCTTACTTTCGCCTTTGCCGCCATGCGCGCCAGTATAAGTTGGCGAGGACCGTACATTCATCGCAAATTCGTCGCGACCCACCGGCATTGGCGCCGCTGCGCTCGCGCTTCGTCGGCGGGCGTTGCGAGGCAACGGCACAGCGCGGACAATCCGGCAGATGAGCGCTTCGCACGCACTGCCCGTCGCCCCGCCCTCGGCCGCGTGGTCCGCTTTCGCGCGCGTGTGGAATCTGAAGTCGATTGCGATCGTCTTCTATTTCTGCTTGCTGCTGATGCTCGGCCGGTACATCACGAGCTTGTATTACGAAGCGCTTGACGAGTGGGTGTTTAACCTCGCGCGCGGCGTGCGGCAGACGCTGATCAGCGGGCTGTTGTTGCTGGCGGCGATTGCGCTTACGGAAGCATTTGCCGCCCCCAGAGCTCTTTCGCCGCGGCGCGCGCTCGCGCTTGGGGTGCTCACGTCCGCCGTGGCTGCGGCACTCAGCGTGCCGGCGCGCGTGGTGGTAGCCGGGTTCCCGATCGTTGAGCGTCTCAGCCAACACCCTGGTTTCTTCGTTTCGACGTTCACTTTGTGGACTGCGCTGGGTGCTCTCGCATACTGGTTTTTCAGTTCGATCCGTGCGGACCAGGAGGCGCGCTGCCGTCTGGCCGATGCCGAATGCAGGCAGCAGGCGCTGCAGGCGCAGATGTGTGAGGCGCAGTTAACCGCGCTGCAGGCGCAGATAGAGCCGCACTTTTTGTTCAACACACTGGCCAACGTAAAGCGGCTGTACGAAACGGCACCCGACCAAGGACGCGAGATGCTTTCCAGCTTGATCAACTATCTGCGCGCTGCGTTGCCGGCGATGCGCGAGTCGGGCTCGACGCTTGGTCGCGAACTCGAGTTGGCGCGCTCGTTCTTGACGATATTGAAGATGCGAATGCGCGAGCGGCTGGACTTTTCGATTCAGCATGATCCCGCGCTTGCCAATGCACGAGTGCCGCCGATGGTGCTGCCGACGCTAGTGGAAAATGCAATCAAGCACGGGCTGTCGCCGCTGCCGGAAGGCGGTCGGATCGATATCGCCGCGCGGCGCGAGGGCGATGAATTATTGGTCGAAGTGCGTGACAACGGCGCGGGTTTTACCGGCAGCACTGGCGCGGGCGTTGGTTTGGCAAACACACGTTCGCGGCTGAGTGCACTCTATGGAGCGCGCGCCAAGATGACGCTCACCGCAGGCGCCCCGCGCGGCGTTATTGCATCGATTCGATTGCCCGTTGAATGGGAGGGAGCGGCAGCATGAGCGCAGTTCCGCTTCAGACGAGTCAGGCACTTCCGGCGCCGGTTCTGTCAGCCGCGCGGCGTCGCACAATACGCGTGACCAGCGGTCATGTGGTGGCGGTGTTGCTCGCAACCCTGGTTACATCGGTTCTCGATCTAGCGTACTTGTTCGACAAATTGGGCAAGCCGGGCATCTGGAAAGTTATCGCGTTCGAACCGGTAGTGTCTGTATTGATTTTCACCTCGGCCCTGCTGGCTTGGTTGGTGGTCGCAGCCCAGCCCAGCGGGCGCACCCGCTGGAGCCCACTGGTCGCAGCGGCGGTGGCAAGCGCGGCACTGACCGCCGCCGTCACGATGCCGATTTCAAGTGCCGCGGGCATTGATCAGGTGTGGCAGTCACTAATGGAAAAGACAAGGCCTATGCCGCCGGACTGGCTGCGGTTCATCGGCAACACAGCGCATCTTTCGATTTATGCGTTTCTATTTATCGCCGCCGCGCAGAATCTGCGCCACCGCTCGGCTACGCAGCGGGCGGTCCTGGCGGCACAGCGCGCACATGCCAGCATCGCACGCGAGGTTCTGGAGGCGCGGCTTATCGCAATGCAAGCCCAGGTCGAACCGCAATTCCTGTTCGACTCGTTGGTCGATATCGAAACGTTGTATCGCCGAAATGCGCCGCAAGCGCCGCAGGATCTCGACCGGTTGATCACCTATCTGCGAGTGGCGTTGCCCCGTATGCGAGAGGCAGGTTCGACGATTGAGGCCGAGATCGATCTGGTGAAGGCGTACCTCGCAGTCGTAACTTCATTGCATGCTGGGCGGCCCGCGCTTTATGTGACGCTGCCCGACGAATGCCGCTCCGCGCGCTTCTATCCGATGCTATTCCTGCCTCTCGTGCAGCGCGCGGTCAGGCAACCGTCAGGTGAGCCGCCGGCGTCGATCAGAATCGGCATAAGCCGGATCGACAATCAGGTGGTCACTGTGCTGCGTTTCGATCATCCGGCCGGCTGCGCCGACGACGCCGAGCTCACTCGAGTGCGTGAACGCCTTGCGGGTCTGTATGACGGCGCCGCTTCGCTTGAGTGCGAGGAGCACGATCGGATGGTGCAGTTGACGATGCGGGTGCCGGCGGCATTCGGTACGGATTTGTGAGCAGTCCGACAGCTATCGTCGCTGAGGACGAAGCGACGTTGCGTCATCAGTTGGTCGAGCAACTCGGTCAACTGTGGCCCGAGCTCTCCGTCATCGGCGAGGCGGCGGATGGTGTGCAGGCACTACGCCTACTTGACGAACATCGGCCCGATGTCCTGTTCCTCGACATTCAGATGCCGGGGGCTACCGGTCTAGAGGTCGCGCGGCAAGCCAGTGGCCGCTGCCATGTGGTGTTCGTTACCGCGTACGACCAACACGCGGTGGCCGCGTTTGATCAGGGCGCAGTGGACTATGTACTGAAGCCGGTGTCGGCAGCGCGCTTGTTCACCGCGGTATCGCGTGTCAAGGCACGGCTCGGAACGCCTCCGGCGCTGCTCGACGCGACGCTGGAAAAGATCAGCTCAACCGCACAGCCGTCGTCGAAGCAGTATCTGCGCTGGATCAACGCGTCGGTGGGACAAAATCTGAAGCTGATCACGGTGGACGAAGTGTCGTATTTTCAGGCCGACAATAAGTACACGCGGGTTGTCATTGCCGATGGCGAGGCGCTGATTCGCAAGCCACTGAAGGACCTTGTTGAAGAGCTTGATCCGAACCAGTTCTGGCAGATCCATCGCTCGACACTGGTCAATGCGACCTCGATTGCCGGAGTCGCGCGCGATTTTCGCGGACGTATGCTCGTGAAGCTGAAAACCCGCGTCGAAACACTGCTCGTCTCTGACAGCTACACGCACCTGTTCCGGCAGATGTAACCCGCGGCATTTCAATTTCATTAACTTAAATCGCCGAGGAAATCAGCCGCTCCAAACACCTTCAACAGCGGCCTCGAGACTTTAGAGTTTTCGGTCCCAATTAGTGTGGAGCAAGCCGTGGGTCCGTCGATACTCGTTTTTCTTGCCGGTGTGGTTGCAGTGGGCGTTGCCGGTGCCGTTTATAAGGTCAATCGGGAGCAGTCCAGCTATCGAGACGAAGACGACTCAGACGAATGAACGATCTGTTAATCATCGTCGGCGTCGGGCTGGTCGTTCTGACGCCGGTAATGCTAGCTATACGTCTGCGGCCAAAATCTAGAAAGAAAGAACAAGAGTACTTCGCAGCTGCGCGCAAGCGCGCGATCAGCTTTCGGCCGGCCGGTTCAACGAGTGCAAGAAAGCCCGAAGCAGCAGGCGAGTAACGCGTTCGCTTCGCTCTTCTTCCGGCTTCGGTTTAACCGAAGCGTCCCAATATAATCGCTTCTATTAGGCGAGGGATCCAGCTCAGCGCTATGACAACGACTAAACACGCACGCGTGCTCATTTTGGGCTCCGGCCCGGCCGGTTACACGGCTGCGGTGTATGCCGCGCGCGCCAATTTGAAGCCGATGCTGGTGACCGGCCTCGCGCAAGGTGGACAGCTGATGACGACGACCGATGTCGACAACTGGCCGGCCGACGCGCAAGGCGTACAAGGTCCCGAATTGATGACGCGCTTTTTGGCGCACGCCGAGCGTTTTAACACCGAGATTGTCTTTGATCACATTCACACCGCGAAACTAGACCAACGGCCGCTGCGCTTGATCGGCGATTCGGCTGAGTACACATGCGATGCGCTGATTATCGCGACCGGCGCGAGTGCGATGTATCTCGGCTTGCCGTCCGAGCAGGCTTTTATGGGCAAGGGCGTTTCGGGCTGCGCGACGTGCGACGGGTTCTTCTACAAGAACCAGGACGTGGCGGTGGTCGGCGGCGGCAACACCGCGGTTGAAGAAGCGCTTTATCTGACCAACATTGCAAAGAAAGTGACACTGATTCATCGGCGCGACAAGTTTCGCGCCGAGCCGATCAACGTTGATCACCTGATGCAGAAGGTCAAAGAGGGCAAGGTCGAGATGAAGACGTTCAACGTGCTCGACGAAGTGCTGGGGGACGACTCGGGCGTCAACGCTGTGCGCATCAAGAACACGCAGAATGGGGCAACCGAAAAGATCGCGCTGCAAGGCGTGTTCATTGCGATCGGGCATCGCCCGAACACCGAAATTTTCGCTGGCCAACTCGACATGGCCAACGGCTACATCATCACCAAGACCGGACTCGCCGGGATGGCGACCGCGACCAGCGTCGCCGGAGTTTTCGCGGCTGGCGACGTGCAGGATCACGTGTACCGCCAGGCGATTACCAGCGCCGGTACCGGGTGCATGGCGGCGCTCGATGCGCAAAAATATCTGGAGAATCTTGAAGCTGTTGCACCGGCGCCTGAGGCACTCGCCGCATAGGCGTATGGATGACGATGCATGGCGGAAAAGTTCACCCATTTTTCGCAGCTCGAGGCGCTGCGCGATTCACTGGCTAGCGAGGCGCGCAAGCAGGAGCGTCTAACGGCGAAGCTGCGTGCGCGCGAAGCCGCGACACTGAGTGCCGTTGACGAATTTCGCGATGCTGTGGGCGATGTGACACCGCTGAACGGCCACACGCGCGTTGAACACAAACGCACTCCCCTCCCTCCGATCGCACACAAGCGCCGCGAAGACGATCAGCTGGTACTGGTCGCCTCGGTGTCGGACGAATTCGAAATAGACACGCTGCTACACACCGACGACGAGCTGTCATTCCGCCGGCCCGGCGTCGGCCCTGACGTTTTGCGCAAACTGCGGCGCGGCGAATGGGTGATCCAGGACGAGGTCGATCTGCACGGCTGCCGCACCGATGAAGCACGCGAGCTGCTTGCAGGCTTTATGCGAGACGCCGGCAAGCGCGGCCTGCGCTGCATTCGCGTCGTGCACGGCAAAGGGCTCGGGTCGAAGGGCCGGCAGCCGGTACTAAAAGGAAAAACAAAAGTGTGGCTCGCACAGCGCGAAGACGTTATCGCGTTTTGCCAGGCGCGAACGACCGAAGGCGGCAGCGGCGCGCTGATCGTGCTGCTGAAGCCCACCAGCGCCAAAGGCATTTAAGCGCGGTCTCGCTAGCGGAGTACCGCAGCAGCGCTGGCGCGCCGCCACCATCTTGCGCGCCACCTACCGTCAGACCGCCGCCTCACCCTCTTCCCCAGTACGAATTCGAATCACTTGCTCCACGGCACGCACGAATATTTTCCCGTCGCCGATTTTTCCGGTGCGCGCGGCTTTGGTGACCGCCTCGATTGCCCGCTCGGCCAGCGAATCGGGAACGACCGCTTCGACCTTGACCTTCGGAAGAAAGTCGACAACGTACTCGGCTCCTCGATACAGCTCGGTATGTCCTTTTTGGCGGCCGAAACCTTTCACCTCGGTGACCGTGAGCCCGGTGACGCCAACATCAGCCAGCGCCTCGCGCACTTCGTCGAGCTTGAACGGCTTAATGATCGCAGTGATCTGTTTCATGGGTTGCTTTTCCCGTTTGTTCAGCGATTCTAGAGCGTGACACTCTCTTCGCGAAAACGATTGGTGATCGGGTAGCGCCAGTCGCGGCCAAAACCACGATCGGTCACCCGAATTCCGATCGGCGATTGGCGGCGCTTGTACTCAGACAGGCGAATCATCCGAACCACCTTGCGCACCATCGCTTCGTCATGATCGGCAGCCACGATTTCTGCGATAGAGCGCCCTTGCTGCATGTATAGATCGATGATCTCGTCAAGAATCTCGTACGGCGGCAGCGAATCCTGGTCGGTCTGATTAGCCTTCAGCTCTGCCGTCGGCGCACGCGTCAAAATGCGCTCTGGAATCACCGGCGCGATCGAATTCCGGTAGCGGCACAACCGATACACCAGCGTTTTCAGGATGTCCTTGATCACCGCGAAGCCGCCGGCGAGATCGCCGTACAACGTCGAATAACCGACCGCAGTTTCCGACTTATTGCCGGTGGTCAGCACGATCGAGCCATACTTGTTGGACAACGCCATTAACAGCGTCCCGCGGATTCTTGCCTGCAGGTTTTCTTCGGCGGTATCCCACGGCAGCCCGCGAAACTCGCGTGCGAGGGTTGACAGAAATGCATCGAACGCTGGCTTGATCGGCAGCACGTCGCAGCGCACGTTCAGCGTTTGCGCCATCTGCTGCGCATCATCGAGGCTCATAGGAGATGTGAACTGCGACGGCATCGTTACCGCGCGGACACGATCGGCACCAAGCGCATCGACTGCGATCGCCAGCGTCAATGCGGAGTCGACACCCCCCGACAGACCGACAATCGCGCCGGGAAAATTATTTTTGCCAAGATAGTCGCGCACTCCCAGTACGAGCGCGGAATACGCAAGCGCCTCTTCCTGCGGTTCGGGGCTCACGCCGACCGGTTGCGGCGCGGCGTCAATGAAATCGACCAGCAACAAGCTTTCTTCGAAATAAGGCGCGCTCGCCACTAACTTTCCGTCGGCATCGAGCACGAACGAAGCACCGTCGAACACCAGCTCATCCTGGCCTCCGACCAGATTCGCATACACGACCGGCATCCGATAGCGCGTAACGTTCGCTCGAAGTTTGTCGAACCGCTGCTGCTGCTTGCCGAGATTGAACGGCGAGCCATTCAGCACCAGCAGCACGGCCGCGCCCGCCGACTTCGCACACTCCGGCGTATAGGAGAACCACGTGTCTTCGCAGATGTTGACGCCGAACGTCGTTCCGTTCCGATCGAACACGAGCGGGCGATTGTCGGGCGTGAAGTATCGTTGTTCGTCGAATACG
>DATLOA010000292.1:0-3449 GCA_035536515.1 Burkholderiaceae bacterium
TGATAGTTTCGGTGGACGGGGGTTCGGGCTCTTCGGAGATGTACTGTTGCTTCACGCGCACGCCATCACTGCGCATAAGCTTGAAGCGAATGGCGCTCGAGCTTTCAGTCGCGGAGTCCAGCTTGACCGGAATCGATACCAATCCAAAGCTAAGGGACAGCGAGGCTATGGCGCGAGGCATTGTTGAACCTTACGTCTGACGGACGTGCCGCAGGGGCTAGGATTTTAAGCAGGCGGCGTGCCAAGCGCCGTGCGACCTTTGGAGCGCCGTGTCAACAAACGTGACTTCTTTTGCGGCCCCGCTGATGTCTCTAGGTAGCCGGCGCAACAAGCGCTATAGCCGGCGTGGTGCGGAACGTGCGAAGTATCGGCGACTGTGGCATCGGCGCTATTGACCAAGCTGCGTGAGGTAATGCGCGATGTCCTCTGCGTCCAGCTCGCTCATGGGACATGAACGACTAATCGAAGGGTGAGGTCGACTGTCCGCGGAAAATGAAATAAGTTGCCAGCGCAGGTAGCGCGGATTCATGCCGGCAAGCCGCGGAACTTCATCATGGCCAGAGTAATCAGGCTGATGGCAGCTCGCACAGCCGAGCTTCTCGACCGCCGTCTTGCCACGCGCGGCCTTTTCTGAATTGACAGGGAACGTCGTGCGCAAAGGCTTCTGCGCGGCGAAATATTCCGCGATCTGTCGAATGTCGTCGTTCGCCAGCGATGCGAGGTTCGTCTGCATCGTCGAATAGGTGCGACGCTTCTCCTTGTAGGCCAGCATCTGGTTGTACAAATACATGCGTGTCTGACCTTCGGGTGCCGGCGCGAACAGAAGGTTATCTACCTTGTGGCAGATCAGGCACAGCTCGACCTGGCGCTCGACCTTCGCATTGGCATAAGCCGCATTGAATGACAACGCAAACCCAAGTGGCATCAGAACCGTCCGTGCTCGGTCAAGGATCGGGCGCCTTTCCCACTGACGACGAACGCACAAGGGACTCTGCTGTGATTCGCCCATTGCATTTATTCTTTCAACACGCCACAAACCACCAAGGGTCAAAGCGACTGGCGCTAGGAGAGCTCTAAGATGAACTTGGCACCAAAGCGTGAGGAGATTGACCACCGCACAATAAAGCTTCTGGTGGGGCTCATCGCACTTAGCCTGGCCAATCTAACAAGCTTCTTTGCAGGCTCCTCCATTACTTCTATCAGCGCCTCGTACTACGAGGGAGGCTGGTCGCAAAGCATCTTTGTCGGATTTCTCTTCGCCATCGCAGCGTTCCTCCTGGCCTACAACGGACTGTCAACGCGCGAGATGGTGCTGAGCAAAGTCGCGGCGGTGGCAGCGCTCGGTGTGGCCCTGTTTCCTTGTGGGTGCGACAACCAGGACGAGATCATTCCATATGTTCACTCGGTGGCGGCTGCAACGATGTTTCTGATACTCGCGTACTTTTGTTACCTATTCTGTCAGCGAGCTTTCGAAAAGGGCTATGCCCAAGCCAAAGCGAGAGGCGTCATTTACGTTATCTGCGGCATCGTGATGGTCATCTCCATATTGGTACTTGCCATCGATGCGCTCTCGGACGGAAGCTTGAGTGCAAAGGTAGCAAGGCTCACTTTCTATGGAGAGCGTGCTGCGCTGATGGCTTTTGGAATCTCATGGCTGACCGCAAGCCGCGTCTTACCGGTACTTACACGCGAAGACGAGCGCTTTTCTCCGTTGAGCGATCGAGTCGCAAAATGAAGGGTTGCGCCAACGTTCATTTAAGCAAAATCGAAGTAGTGCGAAAGGGGAAGGCGGGCAATGCGTAAGGTCATCGGCGGCGCGTTCATTTCTCTCGACGGCGTGGTGCAAGCACCGGGCGGGCCGGACGAGGACACGACCGGCGGCTTCGCCCACGGGGGCTGGATGGAACCGCTCTTTGAGGAGGCGGTAGGACACCAGGTCGACACCCTGTTTGCGGGCGACTTCGATTTGTTGCTCGGACGCCGTACGTTTGACATCTTCGCCGCGCACTGGCCATTCATGTCTGATGACGACCCGATCGCGGCAAAGTTCGCGAAGGCACAGAAGTTCGTGCTGACAGGATCAGACAGGCCGCTTGACTGGAAGGGCAGCCATCGCCTCGCCGACGTCGACGCGCTGGCAAAACTTAAGGCGGGTGAGGGTCCGAACCTCGTCATTCAAGGCAGCTCCACGCTTTACCCGCAACTGCTGGCTCGGGGATTGCTCGATCGGCTGGTGTTGATGATCGCGCCGATCACGCTCGGCGCGGGCAAGCGACTGTTCGGCGACGACGTTTCCGCGGGCGCATTCAAACTCATCGAGCATCGGCTCACGTCCGGCGGCATGGCGATGGCGACCTACGAGCCCGCTGGCCCGCTGAAGACCGGATCTTTCGCTCAGGCGGAGCCATCCAAGGCCGAGCGCCTTCGTCGGGCAAAAATGGAGGCGGGCGACTGGTGACGCTGCGTTTGTTCGGTGCACGCGGCGAACGACGATAACAATCAAAGCCATTGCCTCGAATCAGTTGTGCAGTTTGCGTGGTCTCCGTAGCAGTTACTGAATCTTCTGCACATTTTGCGTGAATGTGCTCTGGCCGATTGTGTCCGTCTCCGTAAGACTCACTGCACCGTTCATGTCACGAACGGAGTTCATCAATCGTTGCTGTACCCATTATGGAGATAGTCATGAAACATACCGAAAGCAAATCTGTCCTTTCAATCATCGCCGCGGTTTTGGTGTCTTTGCTAGCTGGTTGCGCGAGCGTCCCCGGCGCGCAAGACGAATTGTTCGCAGACAGCAGGACCTATAACGGTGGTGAGTAACCGTAGTCGCGGCGCCGATTCGTTAATCACGAATCGGTGCCCGCAGAATTTAAGCTAGAGCTCGTCATATCGCAGCGCTTCGACCAACCTGACTCGATGCGCTGCAGCCTGAAGCCACTGCCAATGTAACTCAGCTCGCATCCGGGCATCGGGGTCGTCAATCTGCCGAGGCCAGTGCACACTGCATGTTTCGCCGGCCGACGCAATTCAATGCGCGATCCGATTGCTACCTATCCGCCGCTGACCCGAAACGAGATAAACCAGCGCCTTCGGTTCCGACGGTTTCTGCTCGCCAGCACCTTCTCGGTGCTTTACCTGGTGGTGCTCGTCATCTTTCACACCCAGGGCAAGGTGGACCGCGAGACGCTTGTTCAAGCTTCGGCGATCGTTGCAGTGGCAATACTCGCGATCTTCGCGCTCTTCCGCTCAGGGCTGAACCTAAAATTCCCCGATCCCAGTCTTACGGAACTCCAGTTTCTCGCTGCGGTGTCCACAATGTTGTTCGTGGTCTATCGAGCACCCGATACACGGGTGGCGTTCGCCGCCTTCTTTTTCGTAGCGCTGATGTTCGGAATGCTGCGTTCGAGTGGCACACAGCTGACTGTTCTTGGCTCGGTATCGTTGGCTTG
>DATLOA010000293.1:0-3479 GCA_035536515.1 Burkholderiaceae bacterium
GCGAACCTCTACATCCTCGCGCAGGGAGTTGCAAAAGACGACCAACGCGCGCTGACGCTGCTGGAAAAATCCTGCGAGCTTGCGTACGCACAAGCATGTTTTCGCGTATCGGTGATTATCCAGCGCGGGAAGCTGACGGTAGCCGACCCGCTAAGAGCATTCACGTATATGGAGCGAGGTTGCGAACTGACGGATTCGATTTCATGTCACGACCTGGGATACATGTTTCTTGACGGGCGCGGAACAACAAAGTCGGCCGAAAGAGCAGCAGAACTGTTCCAGTGGAGCTGCGAGCAAGGACTGCCACGCGGATGTGGAAGTCTCGCGTATCTCTATCAGACGGGCACCGGCGTGGCACAAAACTACGCCGAAGCTCGAAGGCTGAATACCAAGGCGTGCCAGGGCGACGATGGTCCGTCGTGCGCCAACCTCGGATTCATGGTGCAAACCGGATTGGGCGGAGCGCCTGACCCGAAGTGGGCGGCACAGTTTTATGCGAAGGCGTGCGGTCTGAAGGACGCACTGGGGTGCAGCAACCTGGGCGTCCTGATGGCCGACGGCCTCGGAGTCGAGCGCAACGATGACGCGGCGGTTCCGCTGCTGCATATGGGCTGCGCGGATAAGATCGGAGAAGCGTGCCGCTACCTAGCGGATTTTCATGCCGCCGGGCGTGGCAAGCTTCCTAAATCAACCGAGATGCGAGACTTTTTCTGTCAGAAGGCGCTCGAATACGCAGAGCAGGTTTCGTGCAGATAGGGTCAGTGCACGAACTAATTTCACTCTGCTAATTCACGCAGCCACAGGCATTGCGCGACGGTCCATCAACGCCAGCCAGCCGCGTGCAATGCGATAGATCGCCCAGATGCCAAGGACAAAAAAGCCGACGATCCAGATCGCGAAGCCAATCAGCACGATCGCGAGCGTAAATCCAAGCACCGCGATGACCGCCGACATCAGCAGTGCCCACCAGAATGTGCGGATCTGCCACGAGAAGTGCGAGTCAAGATAAGTCCCGCGAACCTCGCTGCGCTTCACATAGTTGATGATCACCGCAATGATCGACGGCCAGCCGAACACAAACGCGCCAATGATGCTCGCAGCGCCAAATGCGCCGATCACCAGGCTCAGCGTGTGCAGGGCGTAAACGACGTGCGTGATCGTGACCAGTGAGTCAGCAGGGGCAACGATCGCCGGCGCGGGAGGAAGCGGGGTGCTCATCGGCAAGCTCCCAAAGAAGAGTCAGACGGAGCGCTCAGCATACCTCTTCCGTTTGCTAGGTCACGAAGTCCGTTCCCGACTGGATCCGTGACCAATTTGCGCGTGCATCGCGATTCGAGAAAGGATTGGTATCGTGCAGGCTCGAAGGAATCGCCAATGACCAACCCTTTACTACAGACGTGGGACGAGCCGTTTGGACTGCCTCCGTTTGAACTCGTCCGCGCCGAACACTTTGCACCCGCATTCGAGCAAGCGATGGCCGCACATCGCGCCGAAATCGATCACATCTCGAATGCTTCCGGTGCTCCGACCTTTGAGAACACGATCGCCGCGCTCGACCGCAGCGGCCGGCTGCTGGCACGCACCGAGCAGTTATTTTTTAATCTGACGGCTTCCGAGACGTCGCCGGAGCTGCAGGCCATCGAGCGCAACATCGCGCCGAAGCTCGCAACCCACGACAACGCGATACTGCTCGACGAGAAGCTGTTCGCGCGCATCGACGAGCTGCATTCGCGCCGCGGCACGCTTTCGTTGAATGGCGAGCAGATCCGCTTACTCGAGCGCGTGCACTTGGATTCGGTACTCGCTGGCGCGCAGCTGTCGCAGCAGGCGAAAAGCAGACTGAACGAGATTGTCGAGCGACTGGCGCAATTGCAAACGGCGTTCTCACAAAACGTGCTGGCCGATGAAGCCGAGTGGTGTTTATGGCTGAATGGCGAACGCGATTTGGAGGGCCTGCCCGACACCGTGCGTGCTGCCGCGCAAATCGCGGCAGAACAGCACGGCAAGCCCGGCGCATTTGCGATCACGTTGAGCCGCTCGCTGGTCGTTCCGTTTCTTACGCACTCCGGGCGGCGCGATCTGCGGCAGCAAGCGTTCAACGCGTGGACGCGACGCGGTGAAAACGCGGGTGCACACGACAACCGCCCCATTGCGCGCGAGATTTTGAAGCTGCGTGCCGAGCAGGCGCAACTTAACGGATATGAAAACTTTGCCGACTACGCGCTGGTCGACCGCATGGCAGGCAAGCCCGATGCAGTCGCCAAGCTGCTCGAAAACGTGTGGGAGCCGGCAAAGTCGAAAGCTGCCGAAGAAGTAGAGGCACTGCGCACGATAGCTGGCGCGCGCGGTGAGTCGACCGACATCGCACCGTGGGACTGGCGTTACTACGCTGAGTTGGTGCGCAAGCAGCGCTACGACATCGACGATGCGATGGTCAAGCCGTACTTCGTGCTCGATCGCATGGTCGAGGCGGCGTTCGATTGCGCGAGCCGGCTGTTCGGCATCGAATTCGTGGCGCGGCCTGACCTCGTTGCGTACCACCCCGATGTGCGCGTGTACGAAGTGCGGCGCGGCGAATATCCGATTGGCGTGTTCCTGCATGACAATTTCGCGCGACCGACCAAGCGCGGCGGCGCCTGGATGAGTCACTACCGCTCGCAGTCGCGCATCGACGGCGACGTGCTGCCGATCGTGGTCAACAACAACAACTTCTCCAAGGGATCGCCCGCTTCTTCAACCTTGCTGTCGCTCGATGACGTACGCACGTTGTTCCACGAATTCGGCCATGGCCTGCATGGACTGCTGTCGCAGGTGACCTATGAGCGGCTGTCGGGAACGCGCGTGCTGCGCGACTTCGTCGAGCTGCCATCGCAGCTGTTCGAACACTGGGCGCTGGAGCCCGCAGTGCTTAAGAAGCACGCGCGCCACATCGATACCGGAGCAGCAATTCCCGACGAGTTAATCGCGCGGCTGCACCAGGCGCGGCGCTTCAATCAGGGATTTGAAACGGTGGAGTACACGGCATGCGCTCTCCTCGATATGGCGCTGCATGCGCAGAAGCCGGACGACGGCGTTGACATCACGCAGTTCGAGCGCGATGAACTCGCGCGGCTGGGAATGCCGCGCGAGATCGTGCTGCGGCATCGGCTGCCACATTTTCCCATTTGTTTTCAAGCTCGAGCTACGCGGCCGGTTATTACGTTTACATGTGGGCTGAAGTGCTCGACGCTGACGGCTATGACGCATTCGTCGAAGCGGGTGATCCGTTCGATCCAGCCGTGGCGGCGCGGCTATTGAAGTACGTGTACTCGTCGGGCAACACAATCGAGCCGCGCGCTGCGTACCGCGCGTATCGCGGGCGCGATGCCGCGGTTGAACCGTTGTTGATCAAGCGCGGTCTTGTCGATCCACAGCCAGCCTGAATCGTTAGAACCCGAGAATCGTGATATCGAACACGCGCTCGATGAACCACAGCATCG
>DATLOA010000294.1:0-2682 GCA_035536515.1 Burkholderiaceae bacterium
GAACCTTGGTTTCTTGAGCCAGGCGGAATTCGATGCGCAGCCCGAATGGCGTGCGCTGCTCGATGAGCTGACGACGGCGAAGCGAGCGACTCGAATGCTAGCCATTAGCGGAGCCCACGTCGTCGTCGCGGCCGAGCGCCTCCCTGAGTTTGTCGGGTTGCTCCCTTGCACTGATCTGATGCCGGCGATCGAAGCACCGATTCAATATCAGAAGGTGTGGACGCGCGACGACGCGCTCGTCGAAATCTTGCGCGACCGCTTGCAAGGACTTGGACCTGTGACAGCGATCGCGCTCGCGTCTCCGCTCTGCTTGGACGCGTGCGAAGTCGAAACAACGCTGGCGCGACTCGAAGCCGAAGGCTCGGTGATGCGCGGCCAATTCAACTCCGATGTTCGCGAAACCGAGTGGTGCGAGCGACGCTTGCTAGCGCGCATCCATCGCTACACGGTGAATCGACTACGCCGCGAAATCGAACCGGTCGAAGCGCGCGACTTCGCGCGCTTTCTGTTCGAATGGCAACGCGTCGCCCCCGAAGCGCGAGTCGAAGGCGCCGACGCCGTGGCCAACATCGTGTCGCAGCTTGAAGGCTTCGAGGCGCCTGCCGCTGCGTGGGAAACCGAAATCCTGCCGGCGCGGGTCAATGAATACGACCCCGCGTGGCTCGATGAGCTAAGCCGCTCGGGCCGCGTAGTGTGGACGCGTATCGCGCCACTGAATACCGGCAACGGCGCGAGCGGCGAACGCGCGCCGAGTCCCGTGCGCACGACGCCGATTGCGCTCGCGTCGCGTCGCAATCTAGCGCTTTGGGCCACGCTTGCTCTCGACGAAAGCGAAGTGACGCTGACATCAAATGCGCAGCAGGTAAAGGAGTTCATCACAGCACACGGTGCGTCGTTCTTCGAAGAAATTGTCGAAGGCACCACGCTGCTGCGCACGCAGGTCGAACAGGCGCTCGCCGAACTCGTCGCGCAGGGGCTGATCAATGCCGACAGCTTCGGCGGCCTGCGAGCGTTGCTCGTGCCGTCCGATCGGCGGCGCACGTTTGATGGACACAAACGCCTGCGCCGCACGGCGCTGTTCGGCATCGAAGACGCCGGCCGCTGGGCGCTGGTTCGACAACGGCGTGCTCCGGAGGGCGCGGATGTGGTCGAACATGTTGCGCGCACGCTGCTGCGTCGCTACGGCGTCGTGTTCTGGCGGCTGATTGCGCGCGAAGCCGAATGGTTGCCGCCATGGCGTGATCTGCTGCGCTGTTATCGGCGGCTTGAAGCGCGCGGCGAAATTCGGGGCGGGCGTTTTGTGATCGGACCTTCCGGCGAACAGTTCGCAGTGCCGGAAGCGATCGGGCTGTTGCGCGATACGCGTCGGCGCGAGCCGTCTGGTGCGTTGATCAGCCTGAGCGGCGCCGATCCGCTGAACCTGGTCGGCCTTCTGAGCCCGGGCGCTCGACTACCTGCGCTAACTGGCAACCGTGTGCTGTATCGCGATGGCGTGCCGATTGCGTTACTAATTGCCGGCGAAGCGCGTTTTCTGGAACAGCTCGAACCTGAAGCAGAATGGGCGGCACGCAACGCGCTGCTGCGCCGCCCAGTGCCGCCCACGCTCAAGTTTCTCGCTTAATACACGGCAGGCTACTCAGGCCGCCTTAGAAACTTCGCAACCGCAAGCGCGCCGACCTGCTTGCCCATGGCTGTGCCCACTTCGGTGGAATTACGAAAGTGCACTCCGTCGTAGACGCGGGCGTTGGCCACTTCCTGCATGAAGTCGTCGATCTTCGTCCAGTTCCGTGCCGAGCCCTTGACGAGATAGCTCGTCGTTGTCAGGGGCGGCAGCGCGCTGGTGCCCACCTCCGCCGCGAGCACCGTGCCGACGGCTGCGGCGACGATGCAGTGTGCGCACGGATATTCCGGATGCATCGGGGTTTCGATGAACGGTGTCCAAGCGGCATCGCGCTCTGTGGCGTCGTTACCGTCCATATCTCCGTTGCGGATCGCAGTGACCGGACGCCAGAAGTTGTAGTGATACTTGGCCTCGAATACAGCAAGCAGCGCATCGTCTGCGGCCTGCGCGACTGCCGCAAATAACCGCGCGTTCTGCGTAACCTCGCGACCGGGAAGATCAGCGACGGAGAGCACGATGCCGTTGTAAATCGGCGGCAGCGTCGCTTCCCAGAAGCCCGCGATCTGTGTTTGCTCAGTGGTGCGTCGCGAGTTGCTCTTTCCACCGAGCATCTTCACCTCATTGAAGTCGCGCGCCCACAACGCGCTTGTCAGCGCAGGCGGTGGGCCTGGGCGGAATTGCGACGCACTGTTCATCAGCCAGGGCTTGCGCTGCGGCCATTGTGTGACGGCGGGTATGACCGTGGGAACGTAGACGCCAGCAGCCGTCTGCGGTCGGTAGGTTTCCCCCGCAGCGGCGCCGTCTTCGGCGCGCATTGCAAGAATCGCCGCAGCGGCCTTTTCGCCGACCGCGATGCCCGAAGTCTTGGCTGCGCCGTCCGCTATTTTTGCCAAAGCTGCCTGATAAGCGGCGTCAATCGCAGCCTGCTGAGAGGGGAGCAGCTTGGCAAGCGCTGTGCGATGGGCAGCCGCGATCGCCGCGTCGACTGAAGCTCCGGGGGCCGCTTCCAGTTTCAACGCGTCGGCCGGGTAGCGCTTCGTAATGCTGTTTACGGCTTCGTA
>DATLOA010000295.1:0-9123 GCA_035536515.1 Burkholderiaceae bacterium
ATCGTCGCGCTGCTGGGTGAGAACGGCGCAGGCAAAAGCACGTTGATGAAGGTCGTGTACGGCGCTACGCGGGCGGACGCCGGAACGATCGCGGTCGACGGTGCAATTGTCCATATCGACAACCCGGGACGAGCGCGTGCGCTTGGCATCGCGATGGTGCTTCAGCAATTTGCGTTGTTTGATTCGCTGAGCGTGCTCCAGAACGTCGCGCTGGGTTTGCCGGCCGAGCGCATATCGTTCGTCGAAAAGCGCGTCGTTGATCTTGCGGCTCGTTACGGCATTGAGGTCGATCTGAAGCGGCGTGTGTATGACCTCTCTGCCGGCGAGCGGCAGCGAGTCGAGATTCTGCGTGCTCTGATGAGCTCGCCACGCGTGCTGATCCTCGATGAACCGACGTCGGTAATGACTTCGCAAGCGGTGGATCGACTGTTTGAGACGCTGCGCCAGCTTGCAGCGAGCGGGGTGAGCATCGTCTTCATCAGCCACAAGCTGCATGAGGTTCGCGAGCTTGCAACGCGCTGCGTCGTGATGCGCGCCGGCAAGATCGTGGCCGAGGTCGATCCGCGAACAGAATCTGAAGCGAGCCTCGCGCGCTTGATGCTCGGTGCCGAGCCCGCGCCGATCGGTGTACACCAATCGCTGCCGATGGAGATTGCTCTTGAAGTGCGGCGGCTGAGCGTGCCGGGCGATCAACGCGATCGGCTCGACAATGTGTCGTTCGAGGTGCGAAGCGGTGAAGTCGTGGGTGTTGCGGGAATCTCGGGCAACGGTCAACGCACGCTGATGGCAGCCCTTTCTGGTGAGTTGGTGGTTGCGCGCGATGCTCTGCGATTGTTCGGCACGCCCGTTGGTCATCTGAACACAGCGCAGCGCAGAGCGATCGGATTGCGGTACGTGCCCGAACAGCGTTTGAATCACGCGGTGGTCGCCGGCATGACGCTCACCGACAATGCCTTGCTGACCGACGCCTCGCTGTCATCGGGCCGCGCGCTTAACATTCCCCATGCACGCAGCCGAGCAGCCGAGATCGTGCAGCGTTTCGGCGTGCATGCCCCAACGACAGCGCAGAAGATCGAGACGCTGTCAGGCGGCAACCTGCAGAAGTTCATCGTCGGACGCGAAGTACTGTCTGCGCCGCGCGTGCTGTTGCTCGATCAGCCGACGTCGGGAGTCGACGCCGGATCCGCGGCAGCCATTCGCAATGAGTTGATTGCACTGCGGGCGGCGGGCTGCGCGATCTTGATTGTGTCTGAAGAGGTCGATGAGCTTTATAAGCTTGCCGATCGGCTGCTGGTGTTGGCAGCCGGCCGTTTATCGTCGTCACGCGCGCCGCGCGAGATCAGCAAGGCTGAGCTTGGTCGTTGGATGGCCGGTGCGTGGTATAGCGGGGACCTCGCGAACGCGGAGCGCGCAGTGTGACTGCGTGGAAACTCGTGCCGCGCGAGACTGCATCGCGCGTATGGATCTGGTTATCGCCGGTCGTAGCGATCCTTCTGACAGTTTTTGCGGGCGGTGCACTGTTCGCGGCGCTCGGCACGAGTCCGCTTCGAGGTTTGAACATATTCATCTTTGCACCGTTAGCCAGCGTCCACGGCTGGAGCGAGCTAGCGCTTAAGGCGACGCCGCTGATCCTGTGCGGCGTAGGCCTCGCTGTATGTTTCCGTGCCGGCGTGTGGAATATCGGCGCAGAGGGGCAGCTGATCGCGGGCGCGATTGTGGGCGGCGGCATTGCGCTGTTGGCAACGGTGGAGTCGCCGCGCGTCTGGTTTGTGTTCGTGCTGCTAGCGTCGATGGTCGGCGGCGCGCTATGGGCTTCAATCACGGCATGGCTGCGCGATCGTTTCAACGCCAACGAAATTCTTGTAAGCCTGATGCTGGTTTACGTGGCGCAACAATTGATCTCGTGGCTTGTGCAAGCGCCTTGGCGAGACGCAAGCGGCTATGGATTTCCGCAAAGCGAATTGTTCGCCGCCGCGGCGCGTGTACCGATCATTGTCGAAGGCACTCGACTCCGCGCTGGAGGCGCGCTTGCATTGTTTGCGGCGGCAGCGCTGTGGTGGCTGCTGGCGCGCAGTGTGATTGGCTTTCAGTTGAATGTGGTGGGGCTGGCGCCGCGTGCTGCGCTTTATGCAGGATTTTCAACCCGGCGCTCGCTATGGATCGCTTTGCTGCTCTCGGGCTCGCTTGCGGGCCTTGCCGGCGGGCTCGAAGTAGCGGGACCGATCGGGCAGCTGACGTCGACAGTTTCGCCGGGATATGGATTTGCCGCCATCATCGTTGCATTCGTTGGACGCCTGCATCCGGTCGGTGTTGTATCGGCGTCGCTGGTGATGGCGCTGTTTTATCTCGGCGGCGAGCTAGCGCAATCGCGGCTTGGGTTGCCGTCGGCATTGACCGGTATCTATCAAGGGATGTTGCTGTTTTTCCTGTTGGCGTGCGACACCCTGGTCAACTATCGCGTGCAGTCGGTTCGAACCGCAGCCGCTTGATGAACGAGCTCGTGTCGCTGATCGCGCTAACGATGAATTCCGGAACTCCGTTGCTGCTGGCCGCGCTAGGCATCGTAATCAACGAGCGCAGCGGTGTCGTCAACCTCGGAACCGAAGGCATGATGCTCGTGGCCGCTGTTATTGGCTTTGCGGCGACTCTGCACACCGGCCACTACTGGCTTGGATTTGCAGCCGGAGCAACCGCCGGCATCGTGATGGCGCTGTTGTTCGCGATGCTTGTAGTCGGGTTGGCGTCCAATCAATTTGCAACTGGGCTGGCTCTTTCTATCTTTGGCGCGGGGTTGTCGGCATTTATTGGTCTGGCGTTGCAGGGCGATACATTGCCCGCACGCGGCGCTGACGGTGTGCCGCTGTTGCGCGATATGCCACTCATCGGGCCCGTGTTCGCGCAGCACTGGGTCGTTTACTTTGCACTGGCGCTGACTGCGGCGGTCGCGTGGTTTTTGTTTCGCACGCGCGGCGGTCTGATGTTGCGTGCGGTTGGAGAATCTCCCGATGCAGCGCACGCGCTCGGTCACCCGGTGCAGCGCGTTCGCTGCGCGGCGCTCGTATTCGGCGGCGCGTGCGCGGGTTTGGCGGGTGCGTATTTATCGACGATCTACACACCGCTGTGGTCTGAAGGCATGGTTGCGGGGCGCGGCTGGATTGCACTCGCACTCGTGACGTTCGCCACCTGGCGGCCGGGGCGCTTGTGGCTCGGTGCGTATCTGTTCGGCGGTGTGACGGTGCTTCAATTTTACCTGCAGGGACGAGGCGTCGAGATTCCAGCGCAATGGCTGGCGATGACGCCCTACGTCGCAACGATCGTGGTCCTCGCGCTGATCTCGCGTAACCCGCGCTGGATTCGCTTGAACATGCCGGCATCGTTGGGCAAGCCGTTCAGTCCGAATGCGTGAAGTGCTGCCGTAGACTCGCGCATCGCCTTTCAGAGAAAAGTAACGATGCAAGCGTTTGCGAAGTGGATCGCGATAGCAAGCGCGGTTGTGCTGTCGGCCGGCTGCGGGAAAAAGGAAGACGTTGCTCTCAAGGTAGAGCCCGTCAAATCAGCCGTTGCTACTTTAGAGCCGTTGAAAGTCGGCTTCGTCTACGTCAGCCCGGTTGGCGACGCGGGCTGGACGACGCAACACAATTCCGGACGCGAGCAAATGGTGAAGGCGCTTGGTCCAAAGGTCAGCACATCGTTCGTCGAAAAAGTACCCGAAGGCGCGGATGCCGAGCGCGTGATTCGCGACCTTGCGCAGCAGGGCCACAAGTTGATTTTTACGACGTCTTTTGGTTTCATGAATCCGACACTGAAGGTGGCGGAGGAATTCAAGGATGTGAAGTTCGAGCACGCGACCGGCTACAAGACCGCACCCAACGTCAATACTTACAACGCACGTTTCTATGAGGGTCGATATCTGGCGGGCATGATTGCCGGCAGCATGAGCAAGACCGGAATGCTGGGATACGTTGGGGCGTTTCCGATTCCGGAAGTTCTGCAGGGCATCAATGCGTACACGCTTGGTGCGCGGGCGACCAATCCCAAGGCGCAATTGCGAGTGGTCTGGATCGGCACCTGGTACGACCCTGGCAAGGAGCGCGACGCCGCGAATACGTTAATGGCGCAGGGCGCTGACGTCGTCACCCATCACACCGACTCAACAGCGGTGGTCGCCGCAGCCGAGGAAAAGAAGAAGATGGCGGTGGGCTATCACTCGAACATGGCCAAGTTCGGCCCGAGCGCGCAGCTGGTCGCGGTGACTCACCACTGGGGAAGCTACTACACGCATCGCGCACAGGAAGTATTCAATGGCACCTGGAAAGTCGCACCGGTGTGGGGCGGCATTCGCGATGGATTCATCAAGCTCGAAGGGTATTCGGACAAGCTGCCGCCAGAGCTCGTCGCCGCCATCAAAGCACGCGAGGCCGAAATACTTGCTGGCAAGTTTCATCCATTCAGTGCGCCGGTTCGGACCAATGCAGGCAACGAAGTGCTCGCTTCGGGTTCGCTCACCGACGAGCAGCTCGGCTCGATGAACTACTACGTCGAGGGTGTCGTCGGAAAGGTGCCGGTCGGCGGCAAGTAAAGCGCCGCTGCGATACTTGCATCATGAACTTTAGTCGCTTAGTGGCGCAATCACTGCGCATGACGGTGCGCGACTGGCGTGCTGGAGAACTACGTCTTCTAGCGGCGGCGCTCGTCGTTGCAGTAGCCGCCGTCACCAGCGTCGGCTTCCTGGTCGATCGAATTCGGCTCGGACTTGAACGCGACGCAACGCAGCTGCTCGGCGCGGACTTGGTGTTGAGCTCCGATATGCCGATCAACGGCGACAGCGTCGCACGCGCTAAGGCAGCGCAGCTGCAAGTCGCACAAACCGTTACGTTCCCGAGTATGGCGATCAGCGCCAACGACGCCGACCGCAACTCGCTGTCTGCCGTCAAGGCCGTGTCGCCCGAATATCCGCTGCGAGGCAATCTGCGCGTCGCCGATGCGATTGGACAGCCGGACAGAATCACGCGCGACGTGCCCGCGCGGGGCGAGGTGTGGGTCGACGGGCAATTGCTACAGGCGATCGGCGCCGCCCCCGGCGAATCGCTGAAGCTCGGTGAAAAAACTTTTCGCATTAGCAAGATCATCGCGATCGAGCCCGACCGCGGCACGCAGTTCATCAACTTCGCGCCACGCGTGATGCTGAACATCGAGGATCTCGCGGCGACTCAGTTGATCGCCAACGGCAGCCGCGTGACATATCGTTTGCTGGTCGCGGGCGAGCGCCCGGCAATGCGAACGTATACGGAATTGCTGCAGCAAAGCCTGCAACGTGGGCAGCGCATCGAGACGCTCGAGGGCGGCCGGCCCGAGATGCAGCGCACGATCGATCGCGCCGAGCGATTCCTTGCATTGGTCGCATTGCTGGCGGCGATGATCGCCGCAGTGGCGGTTGCGGCGGCGGCGCGTCGATTTTCGCTGCGGCATTTGGATTCGTGCGCGATGATGCGCTGCCTCGGACTCGCGCAGGCCGACATTTTCCGGTTGTTCGCGCTCGAGTTCGTCGTCATCGGTCTGGCGGCATGCATCGCCGGCATGGCGCTCGGCTACGCCACGCACTACGTGCTGCTGAATGCGCTGGGTTCGCTGATTCAAACGACGCTGCCGCAGCCGTCACTGTTACCGGGTTTGCAGGGATTTGCATGCGGACTCGTGTTGCTGCTGGGATTTGCACTGCCGCCGCTGGTCCAGCTGCGACACGTTCCGCCGCTGCGCGTGCTGCGCAAAGACGTCGGGCTGCCGACCGGACGCGTCGCGCTCGGTTACCTCGTGGGGCTACTTGGTTTCCTCGCGCTACTAATCTGGTCATCGAACGATTTGAAGATCGGCAGCCTGACCGCAGGCGGTTTCGCCGGTGGTCTTGTGGTATTTGCCTTGGTGGCGTGGCTGGTGCTGAAGCTGCTTGCGCCGTTGCGCGGGTTGACCGGCAAGCTCGGCATCTCTTGGCGATTCGCGATCGCCGCCGTGCAGCGGCGTCCGGTCGCAACAATCGTCCAGCTCGTTTCTCTCGCAGTCGGACTCATGGCGCTGCTGCTGCTGACGGTCACGCGCACCGATCTGGTCGACGCGTGGCGCAAAGCAGCGCCACCCGACGCGCCAAATCGCTTCGTCATCAACATTCAACCCGATCAAGCCGCGGCGGTCGGCGCGCAGCTGGAAACTGCGGGTGTCGACGCGCCGCTGCATCCGATGATTCGCGGACGGCTGATTGAAGTCAACGGACGCAAGGTCGGCCCTGAATCGTTCACTGGCGATCGTGCGCAGCGCCTGGTTGATCGCGAATTCAATCTGTCGTACATGGCCGAAGCGCCGTCGCACAATCGCATCACCGCTGGGCGCTGGTTTACCGATGGCTCGAACGAACTGTCGATCGAGGAGGGCATCGCAGAAACGCTCGGCATCAAACTCGGCGACTCATTGAAGTTCGACATTGCCGGTCAGGTTGTGACGGCGCGCGCAACCAGTTTGCGCAAGGTTAATTGGGACTCGATGCGCGCCAACTTCTTCGTCATCATGCCGCCGTCGTTGCTTAAAGATATGCCGGCGAGCTTTATCAGCGCGTTTCATTTGCCGGCAGCTCAAGGCAATCTAACCGGCGAGCTGCTGCAGCAGTTTCCGAATCTAACGGTAATCGACATGACCGCGGTGTTCCGGCAGGTGCAGACGGTGATCGATCAGGTGGTTGCCGCTGTCGAGTTCCTGTTTGTGTTCACGCTCGCCGCGGGCGTGCTGGTTTTGTATGCGGCGCTCGCGTCGAGCCGCGACGAACGCGTGCGCGAAGCCGGATTGCTGCGGGCGCTCGGTGCGTCGCGACGGCAGCTGTCACGTGCTCAGATTGCGGAAATGCTTTGCGTCGGCGGTCTGGCAGGCTTGCTCGCGGCGATCGGCGCCAGTGCGGTGGGGTGGGCGCTGGCGACCTATGGATTCGAGTTCGAGTACCGCTTCTCGCCGTGGGTATTTATCGCGGGCGTCGCGGGCGGCTCGGCCGCAGCACTGATCGGCGGCTGGTTCGGACTGCGCGGCGTGTTGAAGACGCCGCCGCTGGCAACACTGCGCGAAGCATAGGTCGCAACGGGTATTTGCTTTGCTTGCCCATCGATCACCGTTTAGGGAGATCCGCAGATGGCCGAGCAACTCGATGAAGCGCAAGACATAGAAACTTCCAAACCCGTAGAGCAGCCGAAGCCGCCATTCAAGAAGCAGCAGCAACAGCCGCCCGGCCTTGAATCCGCGCTCGACCCCGCGCCTCGCTATGAAGCGCCGCGCTACAAGGCGGCAGGCAAGCTGCAAGGGCAGGTTGCACTGATCACCGGCGGTGATTCCGGAATTGGGCGTGCGGTTGCCGCTTTGTACGCGCGCGAAGGCGCTGACATGGCGATCGTCTATCTGCCCGACGAGCAATCGGACGCTGAAGCCACGCAGGCGATTGTCGAAGCCGAAGGCCGCGTTTGCGAATTGATTCCGGGCGACCTGGTCGACGCGGCGTTTTGCGATGAGGTCGTCGAGCGTACCGTTGGCGCCTTCGGTCGGCTCGACATCCTCGTGTCGAACGCCGCACAGCAGAGCAGAAAAAAACTTGAAGACTTGGAAGACGCGGATCTGGAACGTACGTTTCAAACGAACATCTTCGCGTACATGCGTCTCGCGCGCGCGGCCTTGCGGCATATGAAGCCCGGTGCAACGATTATCGCGACCAGCTCTGAAACCGGTATCAAAGGCTCGAAGAGATTGCCGGACTATTCCGCGACCAAGGGCGCAGTTAATGCATTCACGAAAACACTGGCCATGCAGTTGATCGAGCGTCAGATTCGCGTCAATGCGGTCGCGCCAGGCCCGGTGTGGACGCCGCTGAACCCGGCCGATACGGGAGCGACCGCGAAGGAAGCTGGCGAGTTCGGCGCCGACAGCCCGATGAAGCGCCCCGCGCAACCGGAGGAATTGGCGCCAGCATATGTATTTTTGGCTTCGAATGCCGACTCGTCCTACATCACGGGCACTGTGTTGCAGGTAATGGGCGGCGAAACGGTCGGCGGTTAAAAATGTCGTAAAGCGACTCCGCGGGGCGAATCTCGCGAGCCAACCGCGCCCGTATCATCGCGGCATGCTCGAAGTCATCGCCGCAGTGCTTGCTGCGGCACTGTTGGTCTGTCTGCTTGGCTTGTATGCCGCGGTGCGCGGACGCCGTGATGCGGGAGTTTCCGCACGCCTTGACGCGCTGCTTCACGACAATGAGCGGCTGGAGCGCGAGCTTCGCGCGGCCGTTGATTTCACGTCCGGCCAGATGCGGCTCGAAACGGGCACGCGACTGAGCGAGCTGCAATCGCATCTGGTGCAGCAGATGACCGGCTTGACCGGACTGCAGGGACAGCAGCTCGCCGATCTAACGCGCCGCATCCAACTCGATCTTGGTGAAGTGCGCGGCACGCTGCACTCACAGCTGACCAGCTTGCAGCAAGGCAACGAGCGCAAGCTCGACCAAATACGCGAAACCGTCGAAGAAAAATTGCAGTCGACGCTCGAAGCGCGGCTCGGAGAATCGTTTCGTATGGTGTCCGAACGGTTGGAGCACGTTCATAAGGGACTGGGCGAAATGCAGGCGCTTGCCTCCGGTGTCGGCGATTTGAAGCGCATGTTGACCAACGTGAAATCGCGAGGTACCTATGGTGAAGTGCAGCTTGCGTCGCTGCTCGAACAGGTGTTGTTGACCGACCAGTATCAGCGCAACGTGGCTACGCGCCCGCATTCGACCGAGCGCGTCGAGTTTGCAGTACGCATGCCGGGCCGCGACGGATCTGTGTGTTGGCTGCCGATCGACGCAAAGTTTCCAACCGAGGACTATGACCGGTTATTGGCTGCGGCTGAAAACGGTGACGCGATTGCGCTGGAAATCGCCGGCAAGGCGCTCGAGCGCAGCATCAAGGTGCAGGCGAAGTTGATTCGCGAAAAGTACGTCGAGTCGCCGCACACCACCGACTTTGCGATCATGTTTCTGCCAACCGAGGGCTTGTTTGCCGAGGTGTTGCGCCGTCCCGGCTTGGCGGATCACCTGCATCGCGAGTGCCGAACCGTGATCGCCGGCCC
>DATLOA010000296.1:0-5082 GCA_035536515.1 Burkholderiaceae bacterium
TCGCAAGCAGGCGATGAAGTATCACCCTGATCGCAATCAAGGTAAGGGTGATGACAAGTCGTCGAAGGCTTCCGAAGAAAAATTTAAAGAAGCCAAGGAAGCGTACGAGATGCTGTCGGACCCCCAGAAGAAAGCGGCGTACGACCGCTTCGGCCACGCGGGAGTCGATCCGAACATGGGCGGCTTTGGTCGTAGCGCGGGCGCTGAGGGGTTCGGCGGCTTTGCGGATGCATTCGGCGACATTTTCGGCGACATATTCGGCGCCGGCGCAGGGGGTCGCGCTGGTGCAGGCGGGCGCAGCGCGGTCTATCGCGGCGCCGACCTTCGCTACACCATGGACCTCACGCTCGAACAGGCGGCTAACGGCTATGCGACCGACATTCGCGTGCCGAGCTGGGAAACGTGCGACGTGTGCAAAGGCGCGGGTGCCAAGCCGGGCACCAGCAGCAAAACGTGCGGCACATGCAACGGCTCGGGCAATGTGCGCATGTCACAGGGATTTTTCTCGATTCAGCAGACGTGCCCAACGTGCCGCGGCTCTGGCAAAGTCATTCCCGATCCGTGCACTAACTGTCAGGGCGCCGGCCGCATCAAGCAGAACAAGGTGCTCGAAGTCAGCATCCCCGCCGGTATCGACGAAGGGCAGCGCATTCGCTTAAGCGGCAAGGGCGAGCCGGGCATGAACGGCGGCCCGACGGGCGACCTGTATGTCGAGATTCACATCAAGCCGCATGAAACGTTTCAGCGCGATGGCGACGATCTGCATTGCGAAGTGCCGATAGGGTTCTCCGCCGCAGCCTTGGGCGGCGAAATCGAAGTGCCAACGCTGGGCGGCAAGGCGAGCATCAACGTCACTGAAGGCACGCAGACGGGAAAGACATTTCGCCTGCGCGGCAAAGGCATCAAGGGAGTTCGCGCAAACTACCCAGGCGATCTGTATTGCCACATCGTCGTCGAAACCCCGGTGCGCCTGACCGACAAGCAGAAGAAACTTCTGCGCGAGTTCGATTCATCATTGAACGAGGGCGGAGAAAAGCACTCGCCGCGCTCCAAGAGCTTCGTCGACAAGATGAAGGGTTTCTTTACGGCCGAGTGATTCGCTTGATGTTGCAAGCGTCCGTTATCATTTCGATTGGGTGCGAGTCTTGAGCACACGAGGTAACGTTGTCCCAGTCTGCGCGGCTTTCTAAATCAAGCGCTACGGCGCTTTTTCTCAGCCTGACACTATCGGCGTGCGGCGGCTCGGACAGCCCTGCAGCGCCCGCAGTCGCGAGCCCGGCCCCTGCACCCGCACCTGCTCCACCGCCGCCGCCGCCGGCGACATCGGTGGCTTGTCCGCCCGCCGCGGGCCGTGTCCTCACTGTCGGTTCAGGCAAGCAATACGCAACAATTCGCGCGGCTGCAGCTGCGTCTCAAAACGGCGACACGATTCACATCAGCGCGGGCGAGTATCGCGGCGACGTCGCGACGTGGAACGCCAACAACCTGACCATCTGCGGGGTGGGTGGGCGAGCCAAGCTGTTCGCCGATGGGGTGCACGAGGGTGGCAAGGGTATCTGGGTCGTTCGCGGAAGTAACACCACGGTTCATAGCGTCGAGTTTCACGGCGCCAAGGTGCCTGATCAGAACGGCGCTGGCATCCGCCAAGAGGGGCCGACCCTGACGCTGCGCGATTCCGGCTTCTACGACAATGAGAACGGCATTCTCAGCGACAACGGCACCAACTCGACGGTCACCATCGAATACTCCGAGTTCGCACGCAACGGCTTTGGCGATGGTCAATCGCATAACATTTACATTGGCCAAATCGGTGTACTAAATGTGCGGTACAGCTTCTTCCACGAAGCGAAGGTGGGTCATAACCTCAAAACACGCGCGCGCGAGAACAACATCGAGAACAGCTATTTTGCGGATGGAACCACCGGAACGTCGAGCTATTTGCTGAACTTCGATAACGGCGGCCGCGCGTTGGTGCGCGGCAATCTACTGCACAAGGGTCCGAACGCCGATAACTCGATCCTGATTACCCATTACGCCAATATCTGGGGTGCCAGCTTTAATTCCTTGACGCTCGAGCACAACACGCTGGTGTCGACCTACTCCGGCGGGAGCTTCATCAATATCAACACGGGAGCGGCGGTTACGCTCACGGCGAATATCTTCGCGGGCACTGGCAATCCGTCTCTGCTCGGTGGCGCAACGGCGGCCCAGACAAACAATATCGTTACCACCGCAACGCAGATTCCCGGCGCTTCCAATGTTGCCGCTCCGAACTTCTGGCCCGCGGCAGCGCTGTTGCCACAGTTGAATCTTGCGACGGGCGTAGTGCCTGGCTATACCAGCGACTCGCCGCGTCCCTACGCGGTACGTGCGATCACGGGCACTGCCCGCATGATCGGCGCGCTGCAGTCCGCACCCTAGGCGTAGCCGCGTTTAGCGCTTTGCCTCAATCTAGCTATCTTGACAACGGGGCTAGTTAATTCAAGCGCTACACGACCATCTTTACGCCCGCGATAATTAGGACGGCGGCGAGTGCCTGCCGCATCGCGTTATTGCCAAGGTGGCGCGATCCATAGGTCGCGCCGATGAGACCGCCTACGATGACTGCGGCGACCCAATACGGTAGTGCGTCGGGCAGTGTTGGCTGCCGACTGAGTAATCCGAGCAACCCCGACACCGAATTTACCAAAACGAATGCCGCTGTGGGCGCGGCACTGTCGCGCACTGTTGCCCATCCGGTCAGAACCAGAAGCGGGCTCAAGAAAATTCCGCCTCCTACTCCGGTTAGGCCCGACAACATGCCGATTGCAGCACCAAGTACCAGTGCGAGGACAATCGGCGGCGGACCTATGATCGTGCAAACTTTCTTGTCAGCGGTCAGTGTTTCGATGAACAGCCGGACAGCTGAAAACAGCAGCACGCAACCCACAAGTAGCCCGAACCAAAGGATCGGAAGTTGAATTCTGCCGCCGATGAATGCCATAGGAACGGCGGTCACGGCAAAGGGCCAGAACAGTCGCCAACGGAATCCGCCCACACGCGCAAATTTGTAAAGCGAGATCGACGCCACTGCGATGTTCATCACGAGCGCGGTTGGCCTCATCACGGCGGGCGCGACGCCAACTAGACCCATTGCCGCTAGGTAACCGGATGCACCACCATGTCCAACGGAGGAATACAGGATCGACGCTGCGAAAAACAGCGCTCCAAGCAGGAACGCCTGTTCCGAGTCGATCACTTGGCTAGCGAATCAAATACCCTGTTGGACGCCAGAGCCCGTCTTCAAATGCGAGCGTCATCAACTCTTCCGCACCGTCTTTCATCTCGAAGCTGGTACGGTAACGGACCGTAACGTATTGGCCGTCGGGAGCACCCGGTAGAGACGTCCTGTAGGCCGCGACTTCGACCTTGCGCGATCTGACCGGCCCGAATGATCCGCGCGTGGCTGGCAGAGAGTCCACCCACTGTTCGCGGGTGACGCGCTGGCGAAACAGTTGCGCGCACTCCTCCCATGCTTTCGCGTACTCGCCACGGTCAAGCAGGGCCAGCCACTTCTCGCCTGCCGCCTGGGCGGCAAGCTCTCTGAACGCAGCAGATGAATCTTCCGACGGCATCGTGACCGATGCGCCGGGCGTCGACGGGGGCGGCAACTTCGGCTGCGCGGCGGCGGTTGCGATATAAAACGACAAGAAAACTGTTAACAGACGCGCGGTCATCATGGGTTTGCACATAGCGGTCAGCTGGGTACGTAGGCCAATCGAATGTAAATCGGCGCAAACGGCGCCGCCTGGGTGATATCGATCAGCGCTTCACGGGCGAGTTCCAGCAAGGCAAGAAAATGCACGATCGCGACTGCAGAGCCGCGCGCAGGGTCGAACAGGTCGCTGAATTCGACAAACTTGGCTTGCTGCAGCGTCTTAAGGATCGAGCTCATGTGCGCACGCACCGACAATTCTTCGCGGTTGATGTGATGACGGGCGGTGAGCCTAGCGCGCTGAACCACCTCGGCCCACGCATCACGCAGATCGATCGCGTTGACTTCCGGAAAGCGTTTTTCGAGCGACTGTTCGATTACTGCCGCCGCGCGCAGAAAGTCGCGTCCGGCCCGCGGCAGCTCGTCGAGTCGCTGCGCAGCGAGCTTCATCCGCTCGTACTCGAGCAATCGGCGGACGAGCTCAGCGCGCGGGTCCTCTGTTTCATCGCCTTGATCGGCCTTGCGCGGCGGCAACAACATGCGCGACTTAATTTCGATCAGCAGCGCCGCCATCAGCAGATATTCGGCGGCCAGCTCCAAATTCTTGGCGCGTATCTGGTCGATGTATGTCAGATACTGCAGCGTCAGCGGCGCCATCGGGATATCGAGCACGTTGAAGTGCTGCTTGCGAATCAAATAAAGCAGCAGATCGAGCGGCCCTTCGAACGCCTCGAGAAAAACTTCCAGCGCATCGGGCGGAATGTATAAATCGTCGGGCAGCCGAAACAGCGGCTCGCCGTAGAGGCGAGCGAGTGCGACGGTATCGAGCGCGCGGTGTCGACGATCCGGGATGACGCCATTCGCGGCGGGGTCAAGCGCCGCCACAGCGTCCGTCTCGAACAAATCGGAGGCGCCGGAGTTCAACTATTCGCCTTGCCCGTGGGCAACTTTGATCCGTAGACATACGCCGGCTGCGGCACGTCGGACGCTTCGTAGCGCTTGTAAAGATCGGCGTCGATGTTCTTGTCCCAGAAAATAGCGCGGCCTTCGCTCTGGCCGCGCTCGATGTCGGGATTTTTCTGCTTCAGCTCACGCAGAAATCGCGTGATGTCGGATTCGTAACCGCTCAGCATGGTGCACTCGGGATTATGTTGAATGCGGATCTTAAAGCGTTTGCCACTACCCCGCGATCGCGTGCGAACAGGCGCGCGAGTCGAGCGCGCCCATTGAGCAAACCACCTTCCCCTGCCGCCACTCGGCGCCGCTACTTGGCGCGCATACCCGGCAACGCGCCCGGTTGCGGATCGAGCAAGTAAATCCCGGGATGCTGCTTCTCGTCCGAATGACTCGCGGCGAGCACCATCCCCTCGCTAACGCCGAACTTCATC
>DATLOA010000297.1:0-3442 GCA_035536515.1 Burkholderiaceae bacterium
CGAGCGCTCGAGCGCACCCTCTGGATCGTCCGTCCAAAGCGCGACGCGATCGAGCATGATTGAACCGGCGAGCACGCGCCAGGCGAGAAGTGACTCCGGATCTAGCGCGATTGCCTGCCGCGCCAACGCCTGCGCTTGCGCGTTATCTTCGGCGCTATCGCGGTTCCCGAGCAACCACGCGCGAAGCGCCAGGTCGTTTGCATCGAAACTGCGCGGAGATTTGCGATCCAGACGTGCGATATTGCGCTGGACCAAGTCGGCCTTCAGCAGTTGTGCAAGTCGGCCTCCAACGTCACGCGGATCGACACTAAAAATGGCGGTGGACATATCGACGCGCTCGGACCACTGCTGCGTGCCGGTTTCAACATCGACCAGGCGCATGTCAACGGCGAACTGACCGGCGATGCGCTCGACGCTGCCCTCAACGATGTAATGCACGTTCAATTCCCGGCCCACGCGACGCGGGTCCTTCATGAACGGCGAATAGCCTGTAATGACGCTGCGCGCGACCACATTTACGCCGGGAATCTGCGCGAGATCTCTGGTCAGCGCATCGGTAACCTGTTCCGCAAATAGGGCTTGACCTGGATCAGAGGCATTCAAAGTCAGTGGTAGGACTGTCATCGACAACCGAGACGTTTCCTCATGGCCGGAGAAGCGCGCGGCCGATAACTTGGCCGACGAATGCCACCAATAAGCGCTTCCCAAGCCCAAGAGCACGCCGAAAACTGCGGCGATGCTGCGCCAACCACCGGTTACTTGCCTTACTGACACCGGCACAGTGGATATGACTGGCTCTTCGCACTCAGTCTTCGAGGAGACAAGGTGTTCAGGTATGCCGCCGGGCGCCGGGTGCAACCAATAGCCTCGGCGAGGGATGGTTTCGATTGCTTGCCGATTTGCGCCCAACTCGCGTCGGATCTCAGTGACGCATTGGACAAGCGAATTTTCGGTCACGAGCACATCAGGCCATACGGCCCGCAACAACTCGTCCTTGCTGATCAATCGATCCGGGTGCAGGAGCAAGTGCGTCAGGACCGCTCCGGTCTGGGGGCGCAAGCGTAGTTTGCGATGGCCGACACACAGCACGTTGCTGTGAGAGTCAAATTCCGCCTCGTCCCCTATTCGGAAGACGCGACCCGCCTGTGTTTCCATCCGTTGACTGTACCTTGATGCGCGCTTTCATCAAGCTTCAGAACTCTTTCATCCCGCTTTCACGACCAAACATGTTTCGATTGCCGACAATCGGAAAAGCATCGCGATGTAGCAGCATGCACTCGCCATGTAAAAAATTCTCAACGACCGTCTAACTTTCCTGGAAAGTGCGTTTTATGCTTCTGAAGATCTTTGCTTCTTCTGCTGCACTGCTCATCTACGTATTGTCACTCGTAGCCGCGGCTCAGACCTCATCGGACACTTTGACAGCCGAGCAATTGAAGCCGCTCGTCAGCGATAAAACATGGGCCATTACGTTTGGCGGCGAGCTGAAAGACCCTGCCAGGACAGCCTACTGGGATTTCAAAGCAGACGGTTCGCTCTGCGGCCGGCAGCATGGCAGCAAGGTGGGTTCGACATGCGCAGATACCGCCCAGTGGAAACTTCAAGGCGACGCGGTCTGCTGGCAATTCCAATGGATTGGCGAAACCTATGGCTATAAGTCGATGTGCGCTCGCGTGCGCAAAGCGGATAGCAAGACGTACACGCTTATCGATCAGAGTGGACGTGTGCCGCCGGTACCGTTTTATCCCGTGAATTAGTTTTCGGCGCGACGCGATCTGTAATGAGGCTATAACAAACCGAACCAGCACTCGAGAGGACACTCCATGAGCACGCTAGACACTTCTCGCCGCGAGTTGTTGATTCAAGGTAGTGCCGGACTGGCGCTGCTACACACGCCGTGGTTGGTAAGAGCGCTGCCGACCCGGGCGGGCGAGGAAGTCCTGCCGTGGCTGGACCAGCCGGGAGCTAACCCGAGCGGCGGCGTAGTTGAGAACCTGCAGCCGTGGGAAAACCTCGCTTCTTCTTTTCTTACGCCCAACGACAAATTCTTTCGCGTATCGCACTACGACAAGCCGGTGCTTGACGACAAGAAGTGGAACCTCGAGATCGCGGGATTGGTGAAGAAGCCGATGTCGTTGACGCTTCCTGCGATCAAAGCGCGTCCCAAGCAGGAAGTCGTGTACACGATCGAATGCGGCGGGAATCATGGATTTCCGTGGTTCACCAGCGGGATCGGCACCGCGCGGTGGGCGGGCACGCCACTCGCACCGCTGCTGAGGCAGGCAGGCGTTATGGAGCGCGGAAGCGAGGTCGTCTTCTGGGGCGCTGACTCGGGCACGGAAACGATCCGCGAGATGAAGATTCCACAGCACTTTGCGCGCAGCATGTCGCTCAGCGATGCGATGAGCCCGAACAACCTGCTGTGCTACCAAATGAACGGCGCAGCGCTTCCGCAGCCCCACGGCGCCCCGGTGCGGCTGATTGCTCCGGGTTGGTACGGTATTGCCAATGTCAAGTGGCTGAAGCGCATCGAAGTGCGAGACACACGCTTCATGGGGCGCTTCATGGCGCGCGACTACGTCACGATCCGCGAAGAGGAGCGCAACGGCGAGACCGAGTCGGTCGAAACCTCGGTCGGCCGCACCTTGCTGAAGTCGGCGCCGGCCAAGGTCACGCGCAAGGACGGTCAGTACCGCATCGTGGGTGCCGCATGGGGCGCGCCGGTTGCGAAGGTCGAAGTTCAGGTCGACGGCGGACCTTGGCGGCAAGCAACGATCGACCGCAGCGACCAAGCCAAATTTGCGTGGAGTTTCTGGTCGATTGATTGGCTGAATGCGACGTCCGGTGAACATACGATCACCTCACGCGCAGTCGATACGCAGGGCAATGTGCAGCCGGCGATGGACGATCCCCGAATTGCCAAGAAGAAGACTTATTGGGAAAGCAACGGGCAGGTTGCGCGGAAGATTCTTATTGCGTAGATGGCACCGCTTCGCCGCCGCCTGCTTTCCCGGACGCCTGTCAGCTCGACGCTATCAGTCGTAGGGTGTGGCCATCACGCTCGCCATCAAAGTATTTATCGAGCACACGCTGAAATACCGAGTCCGGGGCCGACGCTCGCGCGAATAGCGTAGCGCTTGACTTTAGTTTGAGATCGTCGGGCGCGCCAAAGATCTCGCGCGCCGAGCGTCGTTCGATGCGCATCACCGCTTCGAAGCACTCTATGAGGCGCGGACCCAGCACAGGATGGCTAAGGTAAGCGCCAACCTCCGACATGCTCTTGATCGCATAGCACTGCGAGGCCGGGCTCAGACCCAATCCGACGTACTGTGGAAAGATGTACCACATCCAGTGCGACCGCTTCCGTCCTTGACAGAGTTCGGAGATCACGGTGCCGTAGCTGTCCGCCTGCGCACTCAGGAACCTGCCTAGGTTGTGCGGA
>DATLOA010000298.1:0-2162 GCA_035536515.1 Burkholderiaceae bacterium
CCAGCGAGGCGCCGAGTAGCAGCAGCGGCGCACGCTATCTGGTGGCGGGCAGCGTTCAGCGTGAGTCCGGAGAGCTGCGCATCAATATTCATTTGGTTGATACCGCGACGAATCAGCAGTTGTGGTCCGAGCGGTTCGCGCGTCCCTTCGGCGATTTGTTTGCTGTTCAGGACGAAATTGTGCGCAGACTGACCGAGCTGCTGCCGGGAAAGATCACCGACGCCGAGCGCCAGAGGCTAGCGAACCGCTACACACGGAGCCTGGAGGCGTATGACTACTTCCTGCGCGCGCAGGCGCTGTTCCTGGTTCGGCAGGCCGGCGTTAACGAAGAAGCGCGCAATCTCTATCGGAAGGCGCTCGACCTCGACCCGAAGTTCGCACGAGCTTACGCCGGACTGGCGATGACGTATGCGATGGACCATCGTCTGCGGCCGCCGGGCGAAGCGTCGACCGCCCTCTCGCGCGCGTTCGAACTGGCAGAGTCGGCACGCATGATCGACCCTGAAATTCCCGAGGTGTATTGGGCGCTTGCTTTCGTTCACGTGCAGAGCCGCCGCCACGAGCAGGCGATCGAGAGCCTGCAAAGAGCGATCGAGCTGAATCGATCATTCGCCGACGCTTATGCATTCATGGGCGGCGTGTACGACTACATTGGAGAGTCGAGCAAGTCGATTCCGCTGCTGCGCACGGCGTTGCGTCTGAACCCCGACGGCGGTTACCTCTACTACCAGATACTCGGCCGCGCCTACCTGTTCGACAACGACATCGAGCAGGCACTGATCAACCTACGCGAGGCGGTGGCGCGCAACCCGGTTGATCTGGAAACGCGCGTTCATCTTGCTGCAGCGCTTGTGGCGTCGGGAGATCGCGCCGCTGCAGAGTGGGAAGCAGTGGAGATACGCTCACTTCAAACTGACTTCGCGACGCGCGTTTGGCTGAAGACCTACCCGTTGACCAGCCCCAAGCACAGAGAAAGACTGCTGCATCTGCTCGAACAGGTGGGGCTGTAGCAATAAGAATTCAGTTGCGTTCGAGCTCGGCCCACCAACGCTCGAACTGATCGCGCTTCGGTATGCCGGCACGACCGCCGAAGCGGGTGCACTTCATTGCAGCCGCCGCAGTTGCGAACTCGATTGCCGCAATCAACTCCTTGCGCTCCGCGAGTGCCAGGGCGAACGCGCCGTGCCACGTGTCGCCCGCCGCAAGCGTGTCGACCGCTTTAACGCGCGGCGACGGCGCGCTTAAGACGCGGTTGCCGTCGAACCACATCACACCGGCCGCGCCCAGCGTCACACCGCAGACGACGTTGCGCCCGCCGAATAGCTTTGGCAGCGCGTCGTGCGGTTCACCCGTTTGCAGACTCTGCAGCATCGATTGCGACAGAAACGGATGCGTGGCGAGCCGCGCGGTCTCGTGCACCTGTCCCGGATCTCCCGCATCGCCGTCAAACACGCTCGGCTTGCCGGTCATTGAAGCGGCATCGAACAAGCGCTGCGCGCCCGCGGGCCAGCGCGTATCAGCGAGCACCGCATCGGCATCGGCCACGCGCTCGACCGGTAGCCATGACGCATCGGGCGGATAACCTTGCGGCTGCACCGAGACAACCAGGCGCTCGCCACGTTTGTCGATCAATATCGTCGCGATCTTGGTGCGGAAACCTGACAGACGCAGCACCGTCGACACGTCGACGCCCTCGTGCTTCAGCAGCGCGATGACCTGGTCGCCAGTTTCGTCGTCACCGACGCGGCCCCAGTAACTCGCGCGGCCACCGAGCCGCTGCACCGCGACCGCAGCGTTTGCTCCCATGCCGCCCCCGGTTTCCACGAAGTCGGTTGCCGTGATCTTCACCGACGGCAGCTTGACTTCATCGACCAAAAAAATCTGATCAATCGTTGCCGAGCCGCCGACGCAGATAACGCAGGGTTTTCGAGCTTCGTTGGCTGCCGTCACGCCTGCATTATCAATGAACGACGGCGTGCGGTCGCTGCCGGCGACGCACGAGCTGCGTAACGATTACCACCGCGAGCAGTGCGATGCCGATCGCGTCGAGCCATGGCCGCGGATAAATCATCAGCAGCCCTGCGGCGATCAGCAGTGCGCGCTCGATCTTTGTGGTGGTGCTGAACAACCAGCCCTCAGCTGCGGCTGCGAGCGCAATGAGT
>DATLOA010000299.1:0-3281 GCA_035536515.1 Burkholderiaceae bacterium
ATTTGTGCCCAACCTGTGCACGCGGTCTTGGATGCTGCGCGACGCTGGAATGCGGTCGTTGCGCTCAAGGGTGCGACCACGTTCATCGCCGCACCCGATGGATCGTTATGGCGCCACACGGGCGGCAATGTCGGGCTCGCAATATCGGGCTCGGGCGACGTGCTGGCCGGCGTGATCGCTGGCCTGGCGTCACGCGGCGCATCAGCCGAGCAAGCAGCAATATGGGGGGTGGCGTTGCACGCGCGTGCCGGCGAGCGATTAGCCGAGCGCTCAGGACCACTCGGCTACCTGGCGCGTGATCTATCAGCCGAGGTTCCCGCTCTAATGGCCACGCTCAAGTAGCTGCGCGGCCGCTAAGCTTCGCTGCTAACGACGTTTCAGAATCCACGCAGCGACATAATTGAACGCTAACAGGACGGCGGCGCCCGTGCCAACGCTGACCCACAACGGGCGGGCAGGTACAGGCGCAGGGACATAAGCGACTGTCGCGCCGGGGCCTGACACCCGCGGATCTCCACTGCGTAACGGAAGAGGTGGCGCACCGGACGTTTCCGGCTTCGACGGTGCGTCGATGCCGCGCATCGAGCCGAACGTTCGTGCATACACCCAGGTGAACTCGGCGCCGAGCAAAAATATCTGCGCGGAGTAATACACCCACACAAAAATAATGATCAGCGAGCCGGCCGCGCCAAAGCCCGAAGCGATACCGCTCTTGCCAATATAGAGCCCGATCAGGAAGCGTCCAATCGGAAACAGCAGGGCGGTGACAGCCGCGCCCAGCAAGACGTCGTGCCAACGAATTTTCACGCGCGGCATGATCTTGTAAATCATCGCGAACGCGACCGTCGTGACGGCGAAGCCGACCAGGAGGTTGACGATCTGCGCCAGCACTTCCCAGCTGCCGAACGCGCCGCTCCACCACTTTCCAAGCGCCGCAGTAGCTGCGCTCAGCACGAGCGATACGACCAGCAGGAATGCAATACCGAGGATCATGCCGAACGACAGCAGGCGCGCGCGAATCAAGCCCCACAGCCCGCCCGTTTTATCGCGCTCAGGCGCGCGCCAGATGCGATCGAGCGCGTCCTGCAGTTCCCCGAACACCGTCGTCGCGCCGATGATCAGCAGAACGACGCCGATCGCCGTTGCAGTCACGCCTTCGGTCGGCTTGCTGACGCTGGTCAGGATGTCTTCTATTGCTTTGGCTGCATCGGTGCCCATCAGCCCACGCAGCTGGCCGAAGATTTCGCCGCGCGCGGCCTCGGCACCGAAGATCAAGCCAGCCACTGAAATAACGATCAGCAGCACCGGCGCGAGCGAGAAAACGGTGTAGTACGAAAGCGCCGCGCCCATGCTGGGCGCGTAGTCGTCGATCCAGGAAGTAGCAGCGCTCTTGATCAGCGGCCACCACTTGTTGATGAGTGTTTTTATCACGCCCTGTCCTCTGTGGCGCGGCCGTCTTGGTCGCGGCTACTGATCACGCGCTGCTTGCCACTTGCGTCGCCGCAAGCAGCAATATAAAGCCCTCGCGCTGTGCCGAAAACCTAAGCGTCTTCCGATGATGGGCGCGACGAGGCATAGCGAGACGTCGTTGTCTTGGCCCTTAACTCGTCGCCTGCGCTGTCAGCGGCTTTTGCGACTTTAGGCGCGGCCTGTTGACCCTGCTGGTACCAGTTTCTAACGATCTCAGCGGCGGTTTCACGTCCGCCCAGGCCGAATGCTAGGCCAAGTGCAAGAGCAAGCGCACCGATAAACCCCATGAACAGTGTGTTGATGAGTGTCGCTGCAATGCCGATCTGATTGACCGCGATGACGATGGCAAACGCCCACACTGCGACACTGGCGATCTTTGGCAGCCGCTCCGGATTATCAAAGCCGGCTTCGCTGGTGGCGCCGCGCACCAGGCTCGATGCCGCTTTTGCAACCAACCCGCCAATGATCAACACCACCATCGCCACCACCAGGTTGGGGAGCCACAACAGCAGCTGCCGCAGAACGTCCGACACGGCGGGAAGCCCCAACGCGTCGAAGGCGACGACCAGGACGATCAACCGGACGAACCACTTGCAGATTTCCGCTAGAAAATCGGAAGCATCGCCTTTGACGCCCATTTTTCTGACGAAGTCGGTAAAGCCGGCACGCGTCGCTAGAGAATTAAATTGCACCGCGTGCAGCAGCGCCGAGATCAATTTGCCGATCAGCGATGCGACGAACCAGCCAATCAGCAGAATCAGCAGAAAGCCGATCACGCGCGGAATGGCGCTAAAAAACATCACCATCGCTCCGGTCAGCGACGTCATCATCGCTGAGCCCCAATCATCGATACTTGAAACCGGCATCTTCTTTATTCCTTAGGTTGATCTGTTAGTTGCGCGCAGCCCAACCGCAAGCCGTATGCCTATTCGACTAAATAAACGGCGTCGGGTGCCGCTTGCTACAGGCTCTCGGGCCCATGCAATAAAATTTCACGCATGGCGATTTTCAACACGATCTCGGACGTGGAGGCGTGGGCGAGGGACCATGGTGGGCTCGATGCCGTCAATGAGGCGCTTGCCCGCGGTGCGTTGGGGGAGGATGCGCAATCGATTCGCACCGCAATTCGTTATGTCGAGCGGGAAGAGCTTAAGATCGCCGAAAAGCTCGGCATCGAAGACCGCCGGGGCCGCGCCACCTCCTCGGCTGAGGAGTTCGCAAACGTAGCCCGGCGCAGCGCTCGCGAGGCCTCGCTCAGTCGTTGGATAGCAATCGTCGCGGCGCTGGTTGCCGTGGTCGCGGCGATATTCCCGATGCTCCGCTGAAGGCCAAGCAATGTCGTGCTAAGCGCCCTCGCGTTGGTCATCGGCGGCATCGCTATTGTTGCGACGCTGCTATCGGTCTCGCGCTCCAAGGTGTGGTGGGTCAGGGTGTGGGACTTTCCGCGCCTGCAGCTTTGCGTTCTGGCATTCGGCGCCCTGGTGCTGTGGATGTTCGGCACGGGTTGGCTTGGATGGCCGCACAATTTGTTCACGCTTGCGCTGGCGACAGTCCTTTTGTCCCAAGGTGCTCGAATCTGGCGCTACACGCCATTGGCTCCGCTTGAAGTTGAGCAGAGCGATACAACCGATGTCTCGCAGCAGCTGTCGCTCGTGGTCTCCAACGTGTTGCAGACGAACCGCCAGGCGGATCTGTTGCTTTCGGTGATCCGTGGGGCAGATCCCGATGTCGTACTTTTCTGCGAGACAGACGACTGGTGGGTCTCGCGCCTTGATGCTCTGGCGGTGTCACATCCATATGCCGTCAAACAT
>DATLOA010000300.1:0-12086 GCA_035536515.1 Burkholderiaceae bacterium
TGCGCACGACGTTCCCTGTCAATTCAGAAAAGGCCGCGCGTGGCAAGACGGCGGTCGAGAAGCTCGGCTGTGCGAGCTGCCATCAGCCTGATTACTCCGGCCATTACGAAGTCCCGCGGCTTGCCGGCATGAATCCGCGCTACGTGCGCTGGCAACTTATTTCTTTTTCTGCGGACAGTCGACCTCACCCTTCGATTAGTCGTTCACGTCCCATGAGCGAGCTGGACGCAGAGGACATCGCGCATCACCTCACGCAGCTTGGTCAATAGCGCCGCCGACACAGTCGCCGATACTTCGCACGTTCCGCACCACGCCGGCTATAGCTTTGTTGCGCCGGCTACCTAGAGACATCAGCGGGGCCGCAAAAGAAGTCACGTTTGTTGACATAGCGCTCCAAAGGTCGCACGGCGCTTGGCACGCCGCCTGCTTAAAATCCTAGTCCCCTGCGGCACGTCCGTCAGACGTAAGGTTCAACAATGCCTCGCGCCATAGCCTCGCTGTCCCTTAGCTTTGGATTGGTATCGATTCCGGTCAAGCTGTACTCCGCGACTGAAAGCTCGAGCGCCATTCGCTTCAAGCTTATGCGCAGTGATGGCGTGCGCGTGAAGCAACAGTACATCTCCGAAGAGCCCGAACCCCCGTCCACCGAAACTATCAACGTCGCCCGCGCACGGGCGCCTGAACGAAGCGAAGAAGTAGCACTTGAGTCACCAGCGCCGGCGAGCAACGTCAGACCTTTTACGAAGGTTTCGACTCGAACCATCGAGCCCGAGGTTGAGGAAGTCGCTCCGGTTGTCGTTGAACGGAGCGACATGGTCAAGGGCTACGAATTCGAGAAAGGGAAATTTGTGCTGTTCACGACCGACGAGCTAAAAGCACTTGAAGAGGGAGCACGGCAGACGGTCGACATCGTGGCGTTCGTCCCGCAAGAGACGATCGACCCGATCTACTACGACAAGGCGTATTTCCTGGCACCCGACAAGCGCGGCAACAAACCCTACAGCCTGCTGCACGAGGCTATGCGTAGCAGCGGCCGCTGCGCGCTCGCTAAGTGGGCGTGGCGATCGAAGCAGTACGTGGTGCAGGTGCGCGCGGCTGAAGGCGGGCTCGTGCTGCAGCAATTGCTGTACGCCGAGGAGGTTCGGTCGCTGCGTGACCTGAAAATAGATTGGGTGCCAGTGGGAAAATCCGAACTGCAACTCGCCCTGCAACTGATCGAACACATTTCGGAAGACGCCTTTGATCCCACTCAATTTGTCGATGAAGAGAAGCAGCGGATCCTGGCCGCTGTAGAGAAGAAGATCGCGGGCAAGGAAATCGTGGCACCTCAGCATGTAGAAGCGGCTGGTGCCGAGGTCATTGACTTGATGGCGGCACTGCGAGCAAGTCTCAGCGGTGCGGGTTCTGCACGCACGTCGAAGCAAGCGGCTGTAGCGTCAGAGAAAGCCAGCAGCGCACGCGAACGAAAACCGGCACAGCGCGCTGCGAAATCAGTCGAGCGTTCTACGCCACGCAAAGTCAGCGCCAAGAAATAAAGTGCTGTTGAATTCCTTGGGAGACACGTGTGACCCACGGCCTATCGCCCGTGATCCCGAGGGTCATTAGCTGTGCTTTGTCTACACCAGCGGCGATCGCCAGCCGGCTGCTGAAAGTTAGAACTACTCGGGTACGTTCAGCTCAAGCTCGTCCAGCCAGACGCGTGCATTTCCATCAGACGGCGCTCTCCAATCGCCGCGCGGCGACAGGCTCCCGCCAGAGACCACTTTCGGTCCGTTAGGCAACGCAGATCTTTTGTACTGGCTGATTTCGAAGAACCGGTACAGGAAGATGCCGAGCCATTTTTTAATGTCACCGAGCGAGTAAGCGTGCTTGGATTCTTCCGGAAAGTTCGGGGGCCATAAGCCATGCTCTGCGCTGCGCCATGCGTGCCATGCGAGGAAAGCGACTTTTGACGGACGCAGTCCATAGCGCGTGATGTAAAAAAGATGAAAATCCTGCAGCTCGTACGGCCCGACCTTTGACTGCGTGCTTTGCATGTTGCCGCCATCGGCGTCCGCCGGTATGAGTTCAGGCGAAATTTCAGTATTCAGGATCGAAAGCAAAGTTGTCGAGGCGGCGTCTTCAAATTGATTGGTCTTGACGACCCACCGCACCAGGTACTGCATCAGTGTCTTAGCCACGGAGCCGTTCACGTTGTAGTGGCTCATGTGATCGCCGACGCCGTACGTGCACCATCCAAGCGCGAGCTCCGACAAATCGCCCGTGCCGAGCACGAACGCTTTTCGCTGATTGGCCAGTCGAAACAAGAAGTCGGTGCGCAAACCCGCCTGGACGTTCTCGAACGTTACGTCGTATGTTGGCTCGCCTTTCGCAAACGGATGACCGATCTGTTCGAGCATCATGCGCGCCGCAGGTTTGATGTCGATCTCTTCGCCTGTAACTCCGAGCGAGTTCATCAGCTGCCACGCGTTGGATTTAGTGCCTTCCGAGGTAGCAAACCCGGGCATCGTAAAACCGAGGATGTTCTTGCGCGGCAATCCAAGTGTGTCGAACGCCTTGGCGGCCACGATCAATGCATGCGTCGAATCAAGCCCGCCTGATACGCCAATGACGATGCGCTCTCCATCCGTCACCTGCATCCTCTTGATCAAGCCCTGAACCTGGATGTTGAACGCCTCGTAGCAGTCCTTATCGAGTTTTGCTGCGTCATCAGGCACGAAGGGAAAACGGTCGACCGCACGTTGCAACCCGACGTCCTCGAAGGCCGGCTGATGCTCGAATGCCACGCGTCTAAACACGGTCTCTGGATGAGCGCTGGCGACCGCCGCGTTATTGAACGTTGGCGTTCGCAGACGCTCGAGCCGAAGTCGCTCTACATCGACATCGGCCACCGCCATCTGGCTCTTGCGGGGAAACCGCTCGCTGCACGCGAGCTGCACGCCGAGCTCATGGATCGATGCCTGCCCGTCCCAGGCCAGATCCGTCGTACTTTCGCCAGGCCCCGCAGCGGAATAGATGTAGGCGGCGGTGCAGCGCACCGACTGCGAAGCGCACAGCATCGCGCGTTCATCTGCCTTGCCAATCACAACGTTGGAGGCCGACAGATTGCAAAGAATTAATGCGCCAGCGAGTGCTCCGTTGGTCGAAGGCGGAGTGGCAGCCCAGAAATCCTCGCAGACTTCGATGTGAAAAACAAAATCTGGTAGATCAGACGCCGCAAAAATCAGGTCAGTACCAAAAGGTGCGGTTTGTCCTGCGAGCTTGACGTCGAGACCGCAGAGCCCTAGTCCCGGCGCGAACCATCGACTTTCGTAATACTCACGATAGTTCGGCAGGAATGACTTGGGCGTGACGCCAAGAATCCTGCCTCGCGCAACGGCTACGCCGCAGTTGTACAACCGGCCGTTACGACGAACCGGGGCGCCGACGACAATTACTGGGCGCAGCGCGCGTGAAGCTTCGACCAATTGTGCGATTCCGGCCTCTACGGCATTGAGCAGCGCATCCTGCAAGAACAGATCATCGATCGCGTACGCGCTGATCCCGAGCTCGGGGAAAAGCATTAGATCAACGCCCTGAGCTTCTCCTTCATGCATCAGCACCAAGGTTTCCTCGGCGTTGGATTTCGGGTCACCTACGCAGATACGAGGTGTGCACCCGGCCACGCGCACCATTCCCTGCCGGTGTATTGAATAGAAAGAGGTCACTGCTTGACGCTCGAAGCGCCCTTGCGATTGCGCCGGCTGGGACTGCGTGACAACCTGATGCGTGATGAGCTTCGCACGTCCGCCTTCAGCACGCTCTCGAAGTACTTCAAGGAGAGTTCGTTGGCTTTTGTATTGATCGCTGCGACGCAATCCCTCGGCACGACAAGCCGATAATTACGAACGTAAGCGTCGGCGGCGGTGAACAAAACGCATTGATTGCTGGTTACCCCGGTCAGCAAGAGTGTTTCAACGCCGATCAACTGTAATAGAGTTCTCAGGGGTGTTGAGAAGAAGCCTGAGTTGGCCGGCTTCAACACGAAATAATCCTCGTCGGCCGGGGCCAGCATTCGCGCGATCGGCTTTCCGCGCACCGGCTCGTTAAGGCACCGTTGCACTATCTGGCGAAAATCCGACCGCCATTGGCCAAAGTTGTCGTTTACGTAAATCGTTGGAATGCGAGCAGCATCAGCGCGCTTTTTGAGCCGCAAGATATTGCCGGCAGCCGGCAGGGCATGGCGAAACAACCGCTGTCCATCTGCGAACTCAAAATCAGAAATCATGTCGATGATTAGCAGCGCGACCTTGGAACTATGGGGCGCCGACTTCGCGCCGCCTTGCCTATCGGGCATCATGGCTAAACGACGACTAGTGCAGTTTTGCCAGGGCAGGCGCCTCTCCGGATGCGTATCCCCGTACACAGGCGACCTCGAGGTTGCATCGAGGGCAGGGGTAAGACCAACTAGCGTGATTCGGGCACGGATCCGGGCCGCCGCACTCGTCGCAGAGATACCGCGCGTCCATGCAGCGAAGGCACTTGTAGATCATGCAGCATGGCGATAGCTAGCCGCGTGCCCGTCGCGAGTCGCTACGGATCTCACACCCTCTATTCGCCGCGTTTCTTTCCCCAAGTCGCCAGCAGAGGCGGTGGCGTTTTGTTCCTCGGCTCGGCGCTCGGCGACCAAATCATCACTTTGCACTTTGAGCAAGCAATGAACTCGGTTTCGTAGTCCGGCTTGCCTTGCCGCTTGATCGAAACGACTCTGAAAAATCCATGCCCGCAGGCTGGGCACTGGAACATAGACATTTTTCACGAGCGCTCGTCGCGCGAGCGAAAAACTGTTGCAAGTACTGTATACATTAACAGTACACGTCATCGTTCGTGTGACAAGCTGCTGATAGCTCGGATGACAGCCAGGTCTTCAGACGTCCGTCGGCAGTTCCCTCTGTTGCGCTATTGCCTTTCAACTCGTACCTGCGTGGCGACGCGGTTGGAAGGCGGGCACGCCGACAACGCATTGCCGCAGCGTGCTAAGGCAGCCGTCAATTGCAGGCTTCTGCCGCGCGAAGACCTCGATTTCGTCTTGAAGAGTCTGGCGGACTTGGCCGGTCCGCGCGTCAGCGTTAAGGCGCGCGGCGCACCGCGCGTAAGCGAAGCGACCGACGCGCAGTCGCACGTCGTTACAACAATCCAGCGCGTTTCGGAAGGCATGTGGCCCGGCGTCCCTGTCGTGCCGATCATGAGCACGGGCGCTACCGATGGATCGCGGCTGCGCAATGCGGGCATTCCCACCTACGGCACCTCGGGCATATTCGTCGAGTATGGCGAGATGCGCATTCACGGCCGCGATGAGCGCGTGCTGATCAAGTCGTTCTTCGAGGGCAGCGAGTTTCTATATCGGCTGGTGAAGGCCTTGTCCGAGTGAGGCGTGAGCGGCAACCTGGCCAAAGTCCGCATTGGTTCGAAGAACGTCCGTACGGGCGCCTAGGGGCGCCCACTTTTTACACGAAATCGCTTACTGGGGCGGAAAGAGGCCGAAAGTTGCAAGCCAATTGAGATCATCTGCGGTATCGAGTCGGTAGACGCCGCCAGTACCACGACAATTGCCATTTTTGCCAAACGACGTCACACCGGCTACGACGTTTGTACTCCCAATGAAGTTCGGGCCGCCGGAATCGCCGAAGCAAGTACCTCCGGTTGAATGATTATTCGAGAGCAAGATCGAGAAGTCACCGACCTGGCCAGGCACATTTATCTGGATGAGACGCGGCGTGGCGTACATCCGGACGCGCAGCGACTCAACACGAACCGGATTGATGTACTGCAAGCCGTAACCGACCGCAGTGAATGAAACGTTTTGCCGCCCTCGGCGTGTTGCCATTTGATCGAGCACACCCAATTGGGGCAAGACGCCGTAGGTACTAATGACGGACGTAGGCACCGGTGCGTTCAGCACGACAATCCCCAGGTCGTAACGATAAAAGGCATTGGGGTTGTACTGCGGATGCGTATAGGGCGTCCCGCTGTACTGTCCGCTAGTCGGATAGCCGTTTGCTGGAATTCCTGACTCGACATCGCTCTGAAACCAAATTTCGATGCTAGCGGCGGGAGCCTCGGTGCAGTGACCTGCGGTCAGAAAAAGCGTGGGCGACATCAATGTTCCGCTGCAACGCCATAGAGGCGTTCCACTCGCGTCTTTAGCGACCATTAGTCCAACGTAAGGATGCAATTCGCCGTCAAGATCCCCACCGGCTGTTATGGCGAACGATGCGCCTGAAATTGCAACCGCGGCGGTAACTACTAGCACCTTAAGAAATTTCATATCTGCTCCTTTGTTGTTGATCTGTCAACTTCTCCACCGCGTGAGCGTGTACAGCCATTGTGCGGTGCCGGTCAATATCCTTCTGCAGTTCACGAGCCGACTGCATCGAGTGATTCCTGTAATCCGACCTGAGATCGGTGCCGTGTCGAATATTCGCGTCGACAGGGTGGGTCCGGTGGCGTACAAACAATTCCGTCTTTGAACATCCAAGCGAACCATGACGAGCGAGACACAGAGTGTGAAGCCTATTGCGCATCATGTCTCGCTGGACGAGTCAGAGTTACGCTGCAATAGCCATCCGATAACGCGGTCGTGAGCACAACACTCAATCCGTCCAATCATTCATTGGCGGGCGTCTAGCTCACGCACAGTCGCGCCACTTAGAAGGGTAGATCCTGCCGATGACCGATAACGGTGACAACAATCTCTTTCGCTTTACGCATCTGCGCGCCGCGAAGTCTCGATTTCGGCGCCCAGAACGTGCTGGTTCGCCTGGAGCCGCGTCGGCTCTCATACGCGCGCCCGCGCCGACCACGGCGCGTGCAAACCCGGCATCGACTATTGGCCTGGTGAAGTATGACCCTGAGCGCGAATCTCGCGATCTTGTCAGCGCCAAGCGCGAGTTGGAGAAGCTGGATCCGCGCCGCGATCTCAACCTGCCCATCTCGCGCGAGGAGGCTTCCGGCGGTCCGATGACCTTGAAGGCCAGCGCAATCGCGCGTCTGTCAGCCAAGACGCGGTCAACGCTTGACAAGTTGGGCGTGTCGCTTACCAGCGCTCAAATCGGCGAGCTCATGGCATCGATTGATGGAGCGCTGACTCCGGCCCAGCCGCCAGACAATCCGGGACAAGCGCCGACCCCCAGTCAGGGAGCAGCCATGCTGCGCGCCGTCGGCGTTGCTGATCTCCTCGTCGTAAAACAGCAGATCAAGCGCTACGAGGCCGGCGAGATCGCGCACATAGAGAATGTGCTCGCTGGTGAAGGCAAAGTTCGCACGCATAGGCAGCTGAATCGGACCGAGGAGGTCATAAGCACGCTCAAGGAACAGGAGCGTGAGAAGCAGACCGAGCTTGAAACAACTGAGCGCTTCGAGCTCAATCGTGAAACCTCGCGGACACAGAACACTGATCAGAAGATCGGGTTTGGACTATCGCTGTCCGGAAAGTACGGACCGACGGTCGAGTTCGACAGCAAGCTGGAGGTGAGTAACCAGACCACAGAAGAGAACGCTCTCAAGAGCTCCGTGACGTACGCAAAAGATGTCGTCGAGCGCTCCAAGGAGCGCATCGTCGAGCGTGTACGCGAGGAACGGCGCCTCACAATTTTGCGCGAAGTCGAAGAAGTCAACGAGCATCGCCTCACGAATGAGACAGGCGAGCACATCGCCGGAATCTATCAATTTGTCGACAAGATCTATGAATCGCAGGTGTTCAACTATGGCCTGCGCCAAATGTTCGACTTCATGATTCCGGAGCCCGCTTCTTATCTCTGGCATCTCGAGAAGATGCCTCAGCCAGATCCAGAGTTGCCGATTCCGCCGATCCGCTTAGAGGTCGAAGCACCGGATGCCAGCCACATCGATGAAGGCAACTATCTGCGCTTGGGTGCTCAATACGGCGCAAAGGGACTCAAAGCGCCTCCCCCGATCTTCCTTGTCAAAAGCGCGAGCGTGGCGCAGGGAATGGGCAATGAGTCAGAGGAAGACCAGCCCCGCAGCCGCAATCAGATCGAAGTCGCGATTCCGCGAGGCTACCGGCCCGTTTGGGCTCTCACGACGGTGATGGGAACGACGGACGAGGATCCGCATTTTTCTTTCAGCGTTGGTGGTGAGCACAACGTGTGGAAACCAGACGGAGACGAGCGCATCGATGTCGAGCATGGCGACCTCCGCTTTTATCGGCCGAACGCGAATCTGGCGACAATTTTCCCGAGTGACGGTGGCCTCTACGCTGACGACGACAAGCTCTACATTCACATCTTCGCGCATGAAACCGCGAACTACAGCGTGCACACGAAAGTCACGTTCCAGCGCAAGAGCGAAGCGCTGCGCGAATGGAGCACGTCGACCTACGACACGATTGCAGAGGCCTATTCGAACGTGCTGCTGCGATATCAACAGGAAGTGGAGACGCTAAAGCAGCGTAAAGAAGCTGATAAAGGACTCGACTTCGAATTTGGCAACCCACCGTCCGTGAATAAACGCATGATTCGGACGGAGTTGAAGAAACACTGCCTCGCTTACATCCGCAACGAGCATGCGGGGCTGTTGAGCACGGATCACACGGCGGGCGGCACTGTATATCCACCGCTCTTCAGCATCGATGACGCCAAGGCCGATGGCGCTCTGGTTCGCTTCTTCGAGCATGCATTCGAATGGGATCAGATCCAGTATGTCTTCTATCCCTATTTCTGGGCGCGTCCCGGCGGATGGGCCGATCGCTTCCATGCGCGCAATATGGATTCGGAGCTGGAGGAGTTCCTCAAGGCCGGCTATGCGCGCGTCGTCGTGCCGGTGCGTGTCGGGTTCGATGCCGCCGTTTCCTATTTCATGCTGAAAGGAAAAGTGTGGAACGACGAAGGCGAGCCGCCGATCAACCATCCGCTTTACACGCCGATCGTCGACGAGATCAAGGAGCGCACTGGTGGCGACCTCGGCGAGGTACCTGTGGGCGAGCCGTGGGAAACGCGGTTGCCTACAGCCGCCGTATTGGTGCGCCGCGACCAGACGCTGCCCGAATGGGAACGTGTGTCGCCCGATGAGTGGCGCTGGAAACCGAAGGCTTAGAAGCCCTGCCCGATCACCTATGGAATTTCCAACAGCTTTTCGTTGGGCTTGGCGAAGGGCGGGGCGAAGTGAGAGTGGAATTTGAATGCCGGATCAGAGACCTCGCCAATGTGATCTTTGATTTTGGTCACGGGCGCGAGAATGGTGCTGATACGCGCGGCCGTGACGGTGCGGACGTCCCGCAGCAGCAGTTTGCCATCCGCGCGCAGATCCTTGCTTAACCGCTTCTTTTCCGGCTTGAGCTCGTCGCGGTAGCTGTTGAGCATGATCTCCGTCGCTTCCAGCAGTTCCTCGGTGTATGCCTGTTTGTTATCTGCCAACTTAGTAGACTGACTATTGGTGAGCGACTTCTGCCACCTGATCCAGATGGCGTGGCACACGTCATTCCAGAATGGCAACACTCGTTTGTTGTACCACTCGCGTTCTGTCTCAGAGATTTGCAGGTACCGGGTGTCGAACTGATATTGCGGTGCGTTCGGCGAGCCGACGAGATTGGTGAACAGTTGTGACGGCACGACCTTCTTTTGATAGGAGTTCCAGATCGACTGTGTCGTCACAGCCTCCCCCGGCCCAAGCAGAGGCGTCGAATTGATCGGCATGTCGAGGTCGCTGCTGAAGGCGCTGGCGGCGATGTCCTCGTAAAACTTGAGCGTTACAGCATCGGAGTCCGAGGGATCGGTCTCGGTAGGCGGCCGGTTGTCGAGCCACTCCTGCCTGACCTTTTGCAGGTTGTGCTGGTCGATCGGGAACAAATGCTCGTTGTGTTGGACGAGCAGCCCGAAGTTGCTGCATTCGATCATCACTCCCACGTGAAGAGGAAGACGCACCCACCGGGCCCTGACGGTGCCCACCACATTTGCGTGGGCGCGGTTCATTTCATCGAAGAGCGACAATAACGTGTACGCGCCCCTCACCGCATAAACACCGCAATCGTGGAACAGGCGACCCGCGATGTTGCGCGGAAATACATGTGTCAGGTAATTCGGCGGACCCTCCGTCAGATTGAGGCGCGAGTGGGACGTAAGCTGGCCAAAATACGCACTGCCGAGCTCGACAGTTTCGCGCCATGCACGCACGCTGGCGTCGGCCCTGACCGTGGTGCTCTTACCGCGGGTGAGCTCGTCTAGCCTATCGTCAAAAACGGCGCTCAGAAACTCGACCACATCATCATGATCGCTGAGCTTGAGCTGTCCGCCGTGTTTGCTCTTAATGAGCGCGCGCCGGCGCAGGTGCCACGCGTCGGGCCTTGCTCGCGAATCCAACGGATGGCCGTAGGTCGTGAGATGGAACCTAAGTTGCCGATCTCGCAACACATGGATGCTTTTGATCTTTTCCCCGCGAACATAGGGCTCGTCTTTGTCCTCTCTGTCCAGCGAGGTGAAGATGACGCTGCGGGCGTCATGCCGAGGAAACGCGTCAAAAAACCGATGCTGCTTCCCGCGCCCTCCATAACGAACTTCAGCGACGCGAATCGTCTGGTTCAGAACTCGCTTGATTCTTTCCACCGGAGGCGTCAGCCCAGGAGGCTTGTCCTTCCCTTCCAGTACCTTTTCCAGCGTCTCCTGCAAGCTCTGCAGCTTTCGCAAGCGCCCCGTGTTGTTTGCATCCTTTCCCAAGTCCGCTAACGCCAATTCGAGAATCTGTTGAAACAGCATCTGCAGCACTCGGAAGAATTGCTCGATCGCATCGCGCAGTGCCTCCGGAAGAACTCTCTCGTAATAGGCAGGTTCGATGGGCGGTGCGCCGTACGTTGGCTGCGGCAACCTGACCTCCGCGAAGTGGCGTATTGCACCTTCCAGCCCGTTCAGTGCGCGCTTCCACTCTTGCTCGTGATTAGAGCGCGATAGCAGGCCTAGCGATTGAGGCTTCTCGTTCACCATCTTAACGATGCCACCCCAGTTGTCAGCGACTCGCCCATCCTGCGTGCCGAATAAGCTCTGACGAAAGGCAATCAGGAGTTCGAACTCGTTGAACCACCCCTTCAGGAGCATCCGCGCCAGCAATGCGTGGAAGAGTTCGTAGGAGATGGAGTGAAGCGGGTCCTCGAAGCCCGAGAGCTGCAAGAGATCCTTTAACGGCTTCGACACGCCTGGCTTGTTGTCCGCGTCGACTGCAATGCACAGAGTTTTGAGCACGACGAGGTCGGCGACATCCGGGGGATTTCGTTTGATTGCGTCGCTGACTTCTTTATAGAACGTGGCGTTCCCCGATCCGTTCGCCATGACCTAGCTCACATCGTTTAAAAGTCGCTTGGCGCTAGGAACGTCGCAGCTTGCCCTCGGCGAATTCGGGATCCAGATCACGGTTACCAAATCGATACGCAACCCGAACTGCGCATCACGACGAGTTGCCACTGCGTTAGCAAGTAACCTCGCGAATCGTCTTGGTGCATAAGATTCTGCACTTCGTCGCGATGCGAAAACCAGCTCATGTTGTGCCCCAGTTCATGAGCAATGATGCTTGAATCAGTAGTGGTGGAAATTGTGTCTATTCCGTCGCCCGTGGTGACCGGAGCGAAAGCGGACGGCTCGATGGCGAACCAGTTGCCGGCGATGGGGCTGGCGACACCCGTCCGACCGTCGATCTTCGCTACGACAAAGCCCGTGATTGGCGTCGTTGGAAAGTTCCACGGGAAAGTGGCTTTCGAATGATATTTGCCGATCATTTCGTCGAAGAAGTCACCGGCTTCACCGAGTTGAGCTTTCACCAGATCGAAGCCGTCGCCCTTGAGATGAAGCGCTGCTGCCGGTGCAAACTCGTTGATCGTCCATACGAAGTCCTTGCCATCGGTCGGCGCCACGCTAATGCGGGCGCTGCCACGCAAGATCTGTTTCGCCTTTTCGACGATGCGCAGAACGTCTGCGTGATTCGCCACCGGATTGCCCAGTTCATTGCGGAGTATCAGGATGCGAAGCTTGAGTTGCTTGATCGGCAATATGCCGAGATAGGTCAGGATGGCATTTCCCAGCTTAAGGATGCGGCTGACGATCTCC
>DATLOA010000301.1:0-2474 GCA_035536515.1 Burkholderiaceae bacterium
TTCTGAACTTCATCGACCGTCTCCTTGTGTTCCCCGCAGAGGAAGAGCCACGTTACTCGGGGCGCGCACGGGGCGCAAGACGGGTCACTACGTTGGGACAGCCACGACCTCCTTCAGCGCCTCGAAACACAGCGGGTCGATTGCCGTTCCCACGCTCTCGGCCATCATTTCCAAGGTTTGCGGTATCGGCACCGCTTTTCGATACGGTCGATCTGCGGAGATAGCATCGAAGATGTCGGCTGTAGTGATGATTCTCGTCTCAATCGCAATCGCGTCGGCGCCCAGGCCCCGTGGATACCCTGCGCCGTCGAGCCGTTCATGATGAGCTGCGGCGACCAGCGCGAGATCGCCAAGGGGGCCAATGCGAGACAAAATTTGCTCCGTGTACATCGAATGCCGCTTTACTGCCTCCCACTCGGCCGCGTCGAGCTTGCCTGGCTTGTCGAGTACCGCATTGCTGACGCCGAGCTTTCCAACGTCGTGCAGCAATGCCCCGCGCTTAAGCCAGCGACGGCGCGCTGCCGACAAGCCGAGCGCGCTACCGATTGCTTCCGCGAACAGGGCAACGCGCTCGCTGTGTCCGCTGGTGAACGGGCTCTTTGAATCAACGACCTGGCCGAACGCAGCGGCGATGTCATCGAGGTATTCATCATCGAGCGGCAGCCGAAACCTGCCGGGTTCCAGCGCCAGCACCTCACGATCGATCGACGGCGATTCGAGCGTCGCCCAGAAGGCCGTATTGCGCGCGACGCGCTCGAATGCGTTCACTAACGCTGGGTCAAACCACTGCCCGGCCCTGGCGGCAGCTTCACGCATAGCAGCATCGGGCCCGTCCGACGTTCGGAAGACGTCAATGACCTGTGACAGCAGCGCAATGCGCGCGTAAATGGGGATGGCATCGGCTTTTAGACCCTGTGGCTTGCCGCTGCCGTTCCAGTGCTCGTCGAGCGCGTGGATACCGTCGGCCACCGGGTCGGGAAAGCGCAGCTGTCGTGCGATGTCGGCGCCGCGCTGACAACGCGTCTGTATCAGCTCATGCGCGATCTGGGAGCCGTTGCGCATGATGTTCGCAATCGCGCCTAATCGATCTGACATTCCGGCGCTGAGTGCGGTGTGGCTGAAGACGAAGCGAAGCACTGACGGCAGGCTGTCGCCGACGGTTTTAAAGTCACGCTTAAACCGCAAATCGTCGGTCAGATAGAGCTCGCAAATGCGCGCGGCGTTACTGCTGCATCCGAGATCCTTCAGCAGCAGCGTGTAGTAGAGCTCCCATTGTTCGCGCTCGCCGAGCCCAATTTCGCGGCCAATATGCATACCGATCCAGCAACAACGTATGCAGTGGCCTTTGGGCTGGCCTTCGGTGATATCAAGGGCATGGCTGAGCGCGGCGATCAGCTCCGACAGCAGCAGTTCCCCAGTGGGCGCTGAAAGGCCGAAGATGGCCGATGGACCTAAATCGAGGCGCTGCATCACGACACCTTCGGCAGCATGCCCAATATCTTGAGCGAGACAGCGCTTTCTATGAGGCCCAAGAAGGGCGCGTAAGCGCGAACTCTTACCGGATCACAGCATGCGCCGCGTCGCTCACTGCGATGGCGAGGCGCTCGATCAACTGATCGAGCTCCGCATCGGAGATGATGAACGGCGGCGCAAGCAACACGTGATCGCCGCACGCGCCGTCGATCGTGCCCCCCATTGTGTAGCAAAGCAGCCCGGCCTCCATCGCGGCTTTCTTTACTTTGGCATGCAACTTCAGCGCCGGATCAAACGGCTGCTTAGTCGCGCGATCGGCAACCAGCTCGATAGCATGGAACAGTCCGCGCCCACGTACATCGCCGACGTGCGGATGATCGCGGAAGGCTTCGCTTAATCGCACGCCCAAGCGTGCCCCTTGTTGTGCGCAGCGCTCGATCAGTTTGTCGCGAGCAAATAGCTGCTGTACCGCTAGCGCCGCTGCGCATGCGACCGGGTGGCCTATATAAGTGTGGCCGTGTTGAAAGAATCCGGAGCCGGCACCGATCGCATCGATGACTTTGGCGCCGATCAATACCGCACCGACCGGTTGATAACCGCCGCCCAGCCCTTTTGCGATGGCCATTAGATCCGGAGCAACGCCTTCCTGCTCGCACGCGTGCAACGTGCCGGTTCGTCCCATGCCACACATCACCTCATCGAGGATCAGCAACATGCCGTGCCGGTCGCAGATTTCGCGCACGCGCTTGAAGTACCCGGGCGGCGCAGTCAGTGCACCACTGGTGGCACCACCTACAGTTTCCGCGACGAAAGCTATAACGTTTTCGCTGCCGACACGCTCGATTGCGGATTCCAAATCCAAGGCAAGCCGCTCGCCGTATTGCTCCAGCGATTCGTCATCGCGTTGATCGCGATACGCGTACGTCGGCGCGACATGCTCGACGGGGATCAGCAGCGGTGCGAACTGCCGCCTGCGCCACTGGTTGCCGCCGACCGCAAGC
>DATLOA010000302.1:0-6753 GCA_035536515.1 Burkholderiaceae bacterium
GATCAGCTTCGGCTGTGCATCGTCGATCCGTGTCGCCAGGCTGACCGATGCGAAGCCGCCGAACACGACCGAATGAATCGCGCCGATGCGCGCGCACGCCAGCATCGCGAACGCGGCTTCGGGAATCATCGGCAAATAAATCAGAACGCGATCGCCGCGCGTGACGCCGAGCGACTTCAGAATTCCTGCCAAGCGATTGACTTCACGGTACAGCTGGCGGTAGGTGTAGCTTTTTTCGTCTCCGGTTTCGGTCGAGACGTAGATCAGCGCAGATTGATCGCCGCGTTCCAGGAGATGCCGATCAACTGCGTTATGACACAGGTTGGTCGTGCCGCCGACGAACCACTTGGCGAACGGCGGATTCGAATAATCGAGAACCTGCGAAAACGGCTGGTGCCAGTCGATCAGGCGAGCTTGCTCACCCCAGAAGCCCGCTGGATCACGTAGTGACCTTGCGTGGTACTCCTTGTACGTCGTCATGCAATCCTCCGTCAGCCGGCTGCTGCAATTCCTTTTGTTGTCGCACCAGCTTCAGGAGCGGTGCCACCTGCTCCAGCAATCTTGGCAGATGTGGCACTACTTCGGCAGCGCGTCCGGCGCGAATCAGCGCCAGCGCGAGATTGATGTCCATCGACCCGTCTTCGGATTTTGCGTCGATAGCGCCCGGGGCCGCGCCGTCGGAAGTCCCAAGAATGATCCGGCGTGAGCGATTCTGCTGCGCCTGAACCGCGCGCTTCTGCGCTAGCGTGCGCAGCTCCTCGGCGCTGCGCCGCAGCTCTTCAGATAGCGTTGACAGCCCAATACACGTCCAGACTTCGACCCCGGGTCCGGCCGCCTCGATATTCTCAAGCACCTTGCGCAGCCGGGCGGCGAAACGGAGAACTCCCGATAAGCCGCTCGAGGGGGTGGCGACGCAGAACTCCATGCGATCCGTCCGGGTGCCGAGATCCTCCAGCCGAATCGATGCCGCCAGCGCGCGTCCAACGAGCTTCATGCGCTGATCGGTTTCGCCTTCCCACGACTCGTTTTGCGGCATCGAAAGCTCGACGCGAATGCAGATCAGCGCCACGTCCGACAAGTTGCGGCGCGCAAACGAAATTAGTTTTTCGACCTGCTTGTCGAAAAAAGGCTGGTTCAGCAGCTCGGTGTCCGAGTCGACCGTACGGGCTGACTCGAGCGTCGCCTGGCTTTCAGCCAGCATCTCGCGCGTGGTCGACAGGCGCACCAGTACTTCCATGCGCGCCAGCAGCTCGGCGGCACCGACTCCTTTTTGAATGAAGTCGGTAGCGCCTAATGATGCGGCGCGGTCACGCTCGCCGGCTTCGTCTTCGCCCGAGATGATCACCATCGGCAACTCGCGAATCCGCTGCACCTTTGATGAGCGCACTCGGTTCAGCAGCTCAAAGCCGTCCACCTTCGGCATCGTCAGATCACTGATGACCACACGAATCGACGAATCGAGCAATATCGCCTGCCAAGCGGCCTCGCCGTCGGTCACCTCGCGCAGCTCGAAGCGGTCGCGCAGATGCTGGCCGATCGACGCGCGCACGATGCGCGAATCGTCGCAAATTAATACACGAGGTTTAGGAGTGCCGGACGCCGCGGCGGGCGTGCCGACTTTCGGCGTTTCTTTTAATACTTGGGTCGCCAACGGGGTTCTCGGTTAGCCGCGCGCCGCAGGGCGCGGCGAGCCTTGGAATTTAACCGAAATGACCGCGAATTGATTGGTAAAAGCCGCGGACTTCCTTAGCTTTTCATCTTCTCGTCTCGCCCTTTCACGCTATAGGGTGAGCTTCAGACGTGGCTACCCGCGCTCGCCAATGTCCGCACTTCGTCTTCGCTTAACTGCGGACCGTCCAGTGTGACGCGCTTTTCCTGCGTCTCGGAGGTGCGGTAGCGCGCGATGACCGGCTTCAGCTCCGGCTTGACGTGCGCGTCGCTGAAGCCGTTGAACAGGTGGCCCAGCAGCCCGCGCTTCAGGTCACTCGTGTTCAAAAACCAGTCGGCGATAGGGAACGTGAGGTTCATGTTCACGTGCATCATGATCCCCATGTTGTGATGCGCCGTATGGTGCCGCCTTATCGTGTTGACAAAGGGCATGTTGCGCACGAACCAGTTGTCGCGCACGTGACAGCAAAAGTGAAACGTCTCGTACACCATGTAATGGCCGATCATGCCGATGAACACGATGTAGCCGGCATTCGGATTGATAAGCACGCTTGCGATCCAGCCGAACAAGGCCCCAAAAACCGCCAACACAATAAGCACGCGCCACGGAAAGAACACGATGCGGAACTCGCGAATCGTGTCGATCGTTGCGTCGTTGTCGGTAAAGTACTGGTGGTGCTGGCGCGTATGCCGGTCGTAGATCGCGCGCAGCGCGAAAACGTCGATCAGGCGATGCATCACGAATTTGTGCATACTCCACTCGACAAAGTTGCCGCCGATCAGCACCGGAATCAGCAGCAGCCATTCCCAGCGGGCGTTGTTCAACTGGCTGACGCAGTACCAGACGCCGGCGATTCCCGCGGCATACATCACGCCAATGTGCACCAGCCCGCTGTACCAGCGGCTGATCGCCGCCACATACTGCTCGCGAAATCTGCGCTGCCGTTCCGTCATCATAAGAAAACCTCGTTGCCGCTTGCGTGGATGACTGATATATTAGTTGTCGATCACCGGCGTTGTCAATTGCCGCTGTCAATTTCATTTTGATCGGGGGGAGCGTGGCCGAAGCCGCTGCAAGCACATCAAAGCAATCCGTTGCGGCGTCGGCGCGCAAGAAGCGCACGCTGCAGGAGATCCGCGACTCAAAGACTTCTGGTGAGAAGATGGTCTACATGTCGGTGCCCGATTACACGTCGGCAAAATGGGCCGAGATGGCAGGCGTCGACGTCGCGGTGCTGGGCGACAGCCTGGCGATGATCGCGCACGGGCACTCGAGCACGATCCCCGCAACGATGGACATGATGGCGCTGCATGCGCAGGCCGTACGCCGCGGCGCGCCGAACACGTTCGTGCTTGGCTGCATGCCTTATCAAAGCTATAACACGATCGAGCGCGCGCTAACCAATGCAACGCGTTTCATGCAGGAAGGCGCATGCGACGCGGTCAAGCCGCAGGGTGGCAAGTCGCAAGCGACCATTTTGAAGGCGATGGTCGATGCGGGAATTCCCACTGCCTCGCACATCGGCATGACTCCACACACCGTCGCGATGTTCGGCGGCTTCAAGATTCAAGGCAAGACGGCTGACACTGCGATGAAGATTTTGGAAGACGCGTTTGCGATCCAGGACGCGGGCTGCTTCATGCTCGAGTTTGAAGCGGTGCCTGCGAAGATCGCTGCGGTCATCTCGAAGCAATTAGAGATTCCGACGATCGGAATTGGCGCCGGCGTTGGCACCGACGGCCAGATTCTGTTGTGCTACGACCTACTCGGCGTGTTCACCGACTTCAAGCCCAAGTTCACGAAGCGCTATTCCAACCTGACCGAGGTCGCGTTAAAGGGTATTTCGCAATACATCTCCGAGGTAAAGGCGGGCACATTTCCTGACGACGACCACAGCTATGGCGTCGACGAAAAGGAATACGAAAAGTTCGTGTCCATGGTCGAGAAGCGCAAGCACCAATGAAGCGTGCGAGTCCACAGGAAGTTGCGCCTATTGCTTCGACACAAAGTTTGACCGATCGCGCTTATGCCGAGCTCGAAGAGATGATTGTGACGCTGCAGCTCGCGCCGGGCGCTGCAGTATCGGAAGCCGAGTTGTCCGGGCATCTGGGCATCGGCCGCACGCCGATCCGTGAAGCGCTGCAGCGGCTGGCGCGCGAGCGCTTGGTCATGATCCTTCCGCGGCGCGGTGTGATGGTGTCGGAGATCAACGTCGGTCGCCAACTGCGCCTGCACGAAGCGCGGCGCGAGATCGAGCGGCTGATCGCGCGCACCGCCGCGCGGCGTGCGACGGATGATCAGCGCGCGCGCTTCCGCGAGCTCGCGCGCGAATTCGAGAAATCAGCGCGGGTCAACGACGACGTGACATTCATGCGCACCGATCGCGAGTTCAATCTACTCTGCTCGAATGCGTCGCATAACGAATTTGCGGCGGGCGCGATGAGTCTGATGCACGGACTGTCGCGCCGCTTCTGGTACATCCATTTCAAGCAGGCGGCTGACATGCCGCTCACCGCCAAGCTGCACGCGGACATCGCGCGAGCGATCGCTGATAAAGACGAAGAGCGCGCCGCAAATGCGAGCGATAGATTGCTCGACGTGATCGAGAAGTTCACACGCGCCACAGTGAACCCGCAATAAACGTAAACCCCATTTTCCGAAGGGAGCCGTTATGACCCCGCATGCTGTCGCCGAACAAGTGGGCAGAGAACGAGGAGAGCGCAAGCATCAACCGGCCGAATACGTGCATCGCGACGAGCGCGATTGGGAAACCATTCGCTGGCCCGGACAGACCGGCAAGATGCTGTTTCACCCACGGCCCCAGCGGCCGACCGAGCCGAACGCTGGCATCGTTCGTTACGAGGCCGGTGGCCATCACCCGCTGCATCATCACGAGTTTGCGCAGGTCTGGTACATACTCTCAGGCGAGTTCCTGATAGGCGGCAAGCTGTACGGTCCTGGAACGATGGTGTTCTACCCGGACCCACACTACGAAGACGAGCTTTCGACCGAAACCGGCGGTGAAATGCTGTTCGTTCAATACCCGGGCCCGACAACAGGTGGCCGGCCGATTTACGATGGCCGGTTCAACATGGTTGAGCGCAAGACAATCGACGCGGAGCGAACCGACATCTGACGTTCGCCTCGCTTTCACCACAACAACAGGAGACAGGTCATGCAGAACAAACGCAGAACGCTACTGAAGGCCATGGGCGGCGCCAGCGCAGCCTTAGCCGCCCAACCGATGCTGAGTTTCCCCGCGATTGCGCAGAACACGCCGCTGCGAGTGGGCATTATTGCGCCGAAATCAGGCATTGTCGGCACCATCGGCGAATGCGGGCTGCGCGGTACGCAGTTCGCCGTCGAGCGCATTAACGCCGCGGGCGGAATTGCCGGCCGGAAGGTCGAGCTGATCGTCGAAGAGGAAACCAACCCGAAGGATTCGATCGAGCGCCTGCGCAAGCTGGTGCTGCAGGACAAGGTCGATTGCGTGCAGGGGATCGTGTCGTCCGGCGTGAGCCTCGCGATGGGCGCGGTGGCCGAGGAGATGAAAGCGCTGCTGGTGTTCTGGGATGGCACGACGCAGGATGGTGTCAAGGAAACGATGCCGAAGCCGCGCTACGTGTTCCGCAGCACCGACAACGAATGCGAAGCAGTGATGGCGTCGCTGCTGGCGATCAAATACTGGAAAGGCCAGTTTGCAACCGTCGCTGGCATCAATCCCGACTACTCGTACGGCCGCAACAACATGGCGGCGTTTCAGGCGCTTCTGAAAAAATTCAATGTCGACGCCAAGGTGGTCGCGGACCAATGGCCGAAAGTCGGAACGCTCGATCTGACGACGCACGTTGCCGCTTTGAAGGCAGCGAAGCCCGACTTGGTGTTCTCTTCACTGCTGTTCGCCGACTTGCCGATCTTCATGCGTACTGCGCACGGGGCCGGACTGATGGACGGCAAGACCAAATTTGTATTTCCAGGCGCCGGCTTTCAGCACACGCTGCTGAAGAAGCAATTTACGCCGGAAGGCATGATCTTCGGTCACAACACGCTCTACTTTGCCAGCGATAATGCAAGTCCGCTGCAGCGATTGTTCGTCAAGGAGTACGAGGACAAGTACAAGGACTACCCGCACTGGGAGGCCGACCGCGCGTACTTCGCAATGCAGGTCTACAAGGCCGGCGTCGAGGCCGCCTACAAGGCAAAGAATGCGTGGCCATCAAAGGAAGACGTGATCAGTTCGATGGAAGGCGTCAAAATCGAGTCGTTAGGCGGCCCGGGTCACATGCGCAAGGATCACATTGCCGAGCAAACTTTCTACCAGGGTCTGACGACCCATAAGAACCGCTACGACTTCGCAACACTGGGTCAGGTGGATCGCATGTATTCCGATCAGCTGCAAAAACCCACCGGCACTGATTTCTGGAAGTGGATAGAAACGGCACAGATAAAACTCTGAGCCGACGTTGACTTCCTTCTTCGACATCCTGCTCGGCGGCGTTTTTCACGCCGCCGTTCTTTTTTTGGTCGCTGCCGGGCTGCAGCTCGTCTTCGGCGTGCAGAAGATTGTCAATCTCGCGTGCGGCTCGTTTTACGCGCTTGGTGCGTACTTCGGCATTACGGCTGTCAACTTGGCGCTGGCGGCTGGGCTGCCGCCGTGGATGTTTCTGCCCGTGCTCATCGTGTCGGGCATTGTGCTCGGCGCGATCGGTCCTGTGATCGAAGCGCTGCTGCGAACCATTTACGCGCGCGACGAAGCGTTTCAGTTGTTGCTGACGTTCGCGCTGGTGCTGATGTTTCAGGACGTGCTGCGTTTTTTTTGGGGACCGAATCCGCAGCAGCTTGGCAACCTCGCCACTGAGTACGGGCGCTTTTCCATCGGCGCGTTTTCGGTGTCGACGTACAACCTGCTGGTGATTGCGGCGAGCATTCTGATCGCAGTGGGCATCGGTGCATTTCTGCAGCGCACGCGTTTCGGCCGCATTCTGCGTGCGACTGCCGAGAACCGCGAAATGAGTCAGGCGCTTGGCGTCAATGTACGCTGGATGTATACCAGCGTGTTCACGCTGGGCACAGTGCTCGGCACG
>DATLOA010000303.1:0-3212 GCA_035536515.1 Burkholderiaceae bacterium
AACTTGCTCGCAGCGGTTTCGAGCCGGCGCCCGATTGGAAAGAACCATTGCCCATCGACGCGGCTCTGGAGGGCGGGGCCTACCAGCAGATCGATTTTGGGATCGTCGCGCACCGCCTGAAATGCGGGCAAAGCTGCAACATTCGCGGTCGTATCGGGCGGCGGGTGGACCCACGAGATCGCGCGCGGTGTGCCGTCCGCGTTGTGTATAGCCAGGCCGTTGGCCTGCACCAGCCCGATCGCCTGCTCGCGCAGATAGTTATGCAGCTCCTCGCCGCTCGCCCTCGACAGCGCGCCGTTTTTGAATTGATCTGAGATGTAGCGCAGCACGACGTCGACCGCCTGCACGCTGCGCGCCGTTTGCTCGGCGATGATGCGCGCCTGCGTCTCGAGCTCGCGGCCGGTCTCCCCGACGGCCACGCGATACCCGCGCACGATGTCCGTCGCGGCCAAAATCACGACCACAGCGATTAATATTGCGCCGATCCACGGCACACTGCGCGCCGTCCACTGGCGCGAGGCGAATGCCGCGATCGCGCTCACGCGTTTCACGGGCGCATCCTCATCAGTCTCAAATTCAGACGCCGCCATTTGGCGTTGCGCGCGTTGCCGTCGCATGTCGATGGGCAAGGTGCCAGATTACAACTGAAACCGCGCGGATCTTGAGAGGTGCTAGCGGGTGGTCACCAAGCCCCTTTTCTTGCCCACCTTCCGAAGCATGATCTCCTGCGGCAACGAGATACGCCGGCGACTTTCGCCGCCCGCATTGATATCGGCATCGCGCACATCGTCCCCAAAGTCGAGCCCGGTTGCTTGCTCGACGTGCTCGACCGTAGTCAAGAAATCTTCCACTTTTTCAAGCTCGCCGGCGTCGCCGAATTCTTCGCGCCCGTCGAGCGCTTCCGGCCAAACATCAATGACGGGCTTCTGGTTGGCAAGCATCGCCAAAGAGCAGAGTCTTCCTGCGTCTTGCCATACAACGATCTTCCAGAATTCCGCCGGAATCTGAATGTCGCGAAACCTGCGGTCATTCTGCCGAAACACCGGACCGCTGAAACAGGTGGCGCGCGTGTCGTCCGCTACGGCGCTTCGAAGCACGTAGTTTTCGATCGCGCGCCACAATTTTCCGCCGCCGGAATTGGGCTCGGTACGGCTGGCACGCCCCATATTGAAAAACCCGACTTGTGGCGAACAGTTCGTCCAGTGGAACGTGTCAGCGTCCGCCAACAGCGCCTGCCGGTTAGATCCCCACGCCGGATCCATGCGGCGCACGAGGTGGCCCCGCTGAAACATGCGCAGGGTTCTTGCCATGCTGCGGGTGTCGAGGAAACCAGCCACGATCTGCTTCTCGTACACGTCCTTGCCTGCGTAATGCTCAGGTTCCAGGCGCGCATCGTCGTACCAGGTCTCACTGCCCTCCGCGCCCTCGGAGGCAGCCCACAAACTTTCCAAACGGGGATCATCGGCTCTCAACGGAGTGACGTCGCCGCTATCACGGTCAACGTGCTTTGAAGTGGATCCATCGATATTGCACGCGGTAAAGAATGCCAGGCGCCGCTTGGCATTCATCACGATGCTGAAGTGGTGATACTTCAACTCGAAAGGATCGTCACCCGGTCCGGCTTCCTTATTCGGCGCCGCTATGGCCTCAAGTGCTTGCGAGAGACGGGGCAGGGCGATCGGGTGATTCCGAATGAATCGCGGCTTGTACCCCGATCGATCTGCGTAGTCGATACTGGGCCGGATTCTCGCTTCACTGCTTTCCACGATAGTGCCGCTGTCAACTGCGAAGGCTTGCCCGGGCTTTGCATTGGCAGGCGGGGTGGTGTGCATGGGCAGCCTGACGGATATCTCAATAGGCACTGTCCACGTGACCGTTCCGTTGGTGCCGATGACGGATGTCTGCTGGTCACGCCTTGCAGTAGGCAGCGACGGCGGTGCTTTCGCTTCTCCGATAGCAAGCAATTCTTCGACAAGGCGTCTGCGAGGTGTGGAGAGTTCGCTCAGCTTGTTTATCAGGTCATTGACAATGGCGCTGATTCGAATGCCTTCATTGACTTCCAGCTCGAGCTCCTTGCCGTTCGGATCCACTCTTTGACGCCAGGGCCCGCCCCAGTGGTGTAGCGCAATTGCTTCCCATTCGTTATTGAAAACCGGCGATCCCGACGCGCCCGGCTGCGTGTCGGCAACGTAGTGCAAGACGAGGTCCAGGCGAGCGACCAGTTGGTTTTCGCGCAGGACAACTTCTTTGTAGCGCCCATCCGGGTGCTGAACAATGTTGGCGATTTCTCCCAGCGCATGCTTGTCATCTGCGTTGGATAGTGCACACCACCCGAAGTGATCGAGCGATCCTGGGCCGTTGACGCGATTGCCGACGGCAACCAATGTGTAATCGAGGCCGTTGACCCCGTCCGAGATGAATAGTGCGTCCGGGTCAAGCATGTAGCGACTGACCGGTTTCGGCTGCCGGGTGGAATCGAGCTCGTACTCGAACTCCAGGCGAAACTGCCGTGCCGCCTGCGGCGAGCGGATCACGTGGTTGTTCGTAACAAATAACCGGTTCGAAACCATGAAACCCGTCCCTTGCGGCCGGCCGTCGCTGAATGCGACTCGCGCCACCGCTCGCGCTGCCGCTGCGCCACGCTCCAGAAATGACACCCCCACGAAATCGATCGTATTTCCGTAGATCGCTTCCGGCCCACGCTCCTTCAACACTTCCAACGCGAGATCGCCCGGAGACTGCGCTGCTGCATGAATTCCGGCGCCGATGGCTTCCGCCTCTTTGCGCGACACGCTGGTTTTCGCCAGCAGCCTTCGCGTCAAGCGGTCGGCATCCGGTTCGGCGGCGAGGGGAAGCCCAATTGTCGCAAGTCGCAGCGAGTTCAGAATCTCGTACTTCGATTGGGCGATCCGGCCCAGTGCGACTTGCTCAACAATATTGTCCACGGTCGCCCTCCTAGATTTTCTATCGCGGCGAAAGCCCGCGTATGTTTATGGAAAGTACAGACGACAAAGATAAAAGCATGCGTTTGACATCGCCGTGACGTGCCGACCCCAGCCAGCTCCGAAATTCAGCAACCGCGGCTGGTTATCTGGGACAATGCAACGCTGCCGCATTCGGCGACGCTGATCGATCCCACGTATCCGCGCACCTTGTGGCGAATGACCACCAAAACAGGGGACAAGACATGAAACGCAGACTGTTTTTGGCCG
>DATLOA010000304.1:0-2661 GCA_035536515.1 Burkholderiaceae bacterium
TACCGAAGAAGCCCGGACTCGGCGTCGAGCTCGACATGCGCGAAATCGAGAAAGCGCATCAGCTCTATCTGCAGCACGGACTCGGTGCGCGCGACGATTCGACAGCGATGCAGTTTCTGATTCCTGGCTGGAAGTTCGACCCTAAGCGTCCTTGCCTGGTTCGCTGAGTGGTCTAGCGAAGGGCGACCGCTATTTCAATGCACCGGCGTTACCAACGGCCGACCGGCCGCGTAAGCCGCAACATTGTCGAGCACCAGCTGCGCCATCGCGCCTCGCGTTTCGTCCGTCGCACTCGCCTGGTGCGGTTGCAGAACGACGTTGTCAAGCTTGAACAGAGCAGCCGGAGCACGCGGTTCGTCAACGAAGACGTCGAGCCCCGCTCCACCGAGTTGGCCGCTTTGAAGCAACTCCACCATCGCCTCTTCGTCCACAACAGAGCCGCGCGAGATATTGATGAAGACGCCTTTGGGACCCAGCGCAGTCATTACTTCGCGGCTGATCAACCCACGAGTTGCCGCGCCTCCGGGACAGGCTGCCACAAGGAAGTCCACTGATCGCGCAAGGTCAACGAGTTTTGGTTCAAAGCGATAGGGGAGTTTCTTTTCCGAAGGCCCGTGCCATGCAATCTGCATATCGAACGCGGCGGCTCTCCGCGCGATTCCTTGTCCGATGCGGCCCATGCCCACAATGCCGAGTCGCTTGCCGCTGACTTTGCTGGTCAGGGGGAATCCCGCTTTTAACCAACTGCCGGCGCGAACGAAGCGATCTGCGGCGGCCCTCCGGCGCGCGGTCGCGAGCATCAACCCGATAGCAAGATCGGCAACGTCGTCGGTCAGCACGTCCGGCGTGTTGGTGACTGCTATGCCGCGCTCGCGCGCAGCGGCCAGGTCGACCGAATCGAGGCCGACGCTGAAGCAGGCGATCAGCTTCAGCTGGGGCAGTTGTTCCATCAACGCGCGCTGGATACCGGCGCCGCCTCCACTGGTGACAACCACGTCGATGCGCGGTGCGACTCGGGAAATCACCGCCGCGCGGTCGCTGACATTCAACAGTGAGTGCGTTGTATAGGTCGCTTCCAGCTTCGTTTGTGCCGGTTTATAGATCGGCGCGACGAGCAGTACTTCTGGCTTCAACGGAGTGGGCATCTGCGCTATGAAAGGGTGCGAACGTTCTGCCGCTGCTCGCCCAGGCCGGCGATGCCCAGCGTGATGACATCGCCGCTTTTCAAATAGCGCGGCGGCTTCATCCCCATGCCGACTCCGGGCGGAGTGCCCGTCGTAATGATGTCGCCCGGCATCAGCGTCATGAACTGACTGGTGTAACTCACCAGGTGTGCGCAGCCATACACCATCGTCGAAGTATTGCCACGCTGCATGCGCTGCCCATTTACGTCGAGCCACATATCGAGCTTCTGCGGATCGGGTACTTCGTCGCGTGTTACCAGATACGGCCCGATCGGTCCGAACGTATCGCAGCCTTTGCCTTTATCCCACTGGCTGCCGCGCTCGAGCTGGAACTGGCGCTCCGAAACGTCGTTGATGACGCAGTAACCAGCCACGTGATCAAGCGCGCGCTCGGTCGTCACGTATTGCGCCTTTGTGCCTATGACGACTCCGAGCTCCACTTCCCCATCGGTCTTGGTCGAATTCCTCGGAATGACCACCTCATCATTAGGCCCAGTGATGCACGTGGTCGCTTTCATGAAAATGATCGGTTCCTTCGGTACGGGTACCCCAGACTCGGCAGCGTGATCGGCGTAGTTCAGCCCGATCGCAATGAATTTGCCGATGCCGATGTAGGGCACTCCGAGTCGCGGCGAGCCGGATACGCGTGGCAGCGATTCGGGCTTCAATTGCGACAGCTTTTTTAACTCGCGCGGAGCAAGGTGCTCGCTGTCGATTTGATCGACAACGCCCGACAGATCGCGAATCTTGCCAGCGGAGTCTAGGATGCCCGGCTTCTCGTAACCGGCAGGGCCATAGCGAAGAAGTTTCATTGAGTTGCCTTTACTTGCCGTTGACTGTCACAGTGACATGCCACCGTCGACGAAGATCGCCTGGCCTGTCATGAAAGATGATTCGTCCGATACGAGATACACAAACGTCTCCGCGATCTCTTCAGCGACCGCCAGCCGCCCCATCGGCTGACGCGCGATGAAATCCTTGCGTGCCTGCACCGGATCAGCGAAAGCATTGATGCGCTCGCCAAGGGACGGCGTGTCGACCGTACCGGGGCAGACACAGTTGACACGAATGTTCTGCTTGACGTGATCGATCGCCAGTGCGCGCGTGAAGCCCGCGACTGCCGCCTTGCTCGCCGCGTAAGCGAGCCGATTCGGCGCCGCTTTGTGCGCACCCAGAACTGACGCCATATTCAGAATCGTGCCACCGCCCGCGGCGATCATTTTCGGCAGCATGGCTTTCGTCATCACGAACATGCTCCGCACGTTCAGATCGAAGCTGAAATCCCAGTCCTTGACCGTGCAATCGAGAATCGTGCCGTGCGCCACGTAACCGGCGCAATTGAACAGCACATTGACGGCGCCGACGTCGTCGACGAACGCCTGCACCGCCGCGTCGTCGAGGACGTCCAGCTTCCGCTTCGTGATTGCCGGCGGCAGGTCGGCAAGTAACTCTTCCTTCAGATCGCTTGCAATCACGC
>DATLOA010000305.1:0-2222 GCA_035536515.1 Burkholderiaceae bacterium
CACGATCGAACATTTTTTTGGGGTGCTGGGTTCGAAGCGCTACACGATCGAGCTCGGCCTGCAGGGACCGCGCACAGATACCTCAGGGCGCCTGTGGGGCGGCAATCTTGCAATGCTGGTGGCGCTGGTCGGAACGCCGCACTTTCCACGCGTGCGCGGCGGCATTTTATTTCTGGAAGACGTGAACGAGCCAGCGTACAAACTCGAGCGGATGTTCTACCAGTTGGCGCACGCAGGGGTGTTGCAGCGGCAGGCTGCGATCGTACTTGGCGATTTTTCGCCGATTACGCCAATGCCAAATGACAACGGCTTCAATCTTGACGCGGCGATTGCGCGCCTGCGTGAAATCAGCCGTGTTCCGGTCTTTACCGGCTTGCCGTTCGGCCACTCACTGCGCAAGCTCACGCTGCCGGTCGGGGGGCATGCGCGGTTGGCCGTAAACCGCGGCGGCAGCGCGACGCTCGAGCTCAGCCGCTATCCGAATCTGCTTTGATCGCCGGCATAGCCCGCCTATGATCGCGCCCTGACAATGAAGCGCACGTAAACGCTATGTCCGGTCCGCTAACCCGATTCGGCTTTGCCGAAGAGACGCCAGAGCAGCGGCAGGAAAAGATTCTCGCCGGCGTGATGGCGTCGGTGTACCGCCAGGTACCGCAATCGGTACTGGTCAGCATCGTCGGCGCTTTTGCGCTGATCATGGTGTTATGGAATTCGATCGAGCAGGACCTGCTTCTCGGCTGGTCACTGCTGATCCTGTTCGAGTCGCTGTTGCGATTGCGCCTTTCGTACAAGTTCCGGCGCGCCGAGCACATTGCAGAGTCCGTCGACTGGTGGGCCACGCGCTGGGTGGTGCAGGCAGTCGCCGCCGGGCTGCTGTGGGGCGTCGCGGGGTTCATGTTCTTCTCCAACAATCAGCCGCTGCATCAAGTCGTGCTGGTCGCCGTCGTCCTAAGCGTTGCGTTCGGGTCTTTGACGTTGTACGCAAGTCACAGACCCGCGTTTCATGTGTTCATGCTGCTCGCGGTATTGCCTCTGATCGCGCGCATGGTCGTCGTCGGGGACCCGACGTATTACACAGCTGCGGTGGTGATGACGGCGGTGTTTCTTTTCACCGTCCTGTACGGCCGCGACTTCGGCAACGCAGTGTTCGAGTCGGTCAAGAATACGTACGAAAACGAGGTGCTGGTCGAGCAGTTGGTGGCCGAAAAGCGCATGGCCGAGGACGCTCGGCGCGAGGCCGAAAACGCGACGCGCTCGAAGACGCAGTTCTTTGCCGCGGCAAGCCACGACTTGCGGCAGCCGCTGCAGGCGATTGGCATTTATGTGTCGCTGTTGAAGAAGCGCGCGCACGGTCCACTCGAGCCGCTGGTCAACAATCTGTCGACAGCGGTCGAAACTTTGTCGAAGCTTGTTGAAGAGCTGCTCGAAATTTCGCGACTCGACTCGGGGTCGATTCAACCGCGCGTCGAACAGGTCGTCATCGACGACATGTTTTCGCTGCTGGAGCAGGAATTCACACCGCTCGCCGCCTCGAAAGGATTGTCGCTTCGAATCCGGCGCGGCGGAATGCCAATCGACAGCGACGTGTTGCTGCTGCAGCGAGTGATTCGAAACCTGTTGGCGAACGCCATTCGATACACGCAGAAGGGCGGGGTGCTGCTGGCGGCGCGCCCGCGCAACGGGCTGATCAGCCTTGAAATTTGGGACACTGGCCCCGGTATCAAGCAGGGCGAGCTCGATCGCATCTTCGAAGAGTTTTATCGCGGCGAAAGCTCGAAGGCGGAGAACAGCGGCTCAGGCTTCGGCCTTGGACTCTCGATCGTTAAGCGCATCTGCGGGCTGTTAGGTCATCCGCTGATCGTCACGACACGCCCCGGCACCGGCACCGTGTTTCGCGTGGAGGTGCCGCGTTCCAGCTTGCCTCTGCGCATTAAGCGCGCCGCACCGGAGTCTCTCGATGTGACGATCCGCCCACTGAACGGCTTTACTTTTGTGGTCATTGAAGATAACGCCGAGATCCTGAACAGCTTGACGCGGCTGATCAAGTCCTGGGGCGCGGAAGTGGTGCCGTCGACCGGCTACAACGCGCAGCTCATCAAGCGCATCAGTGTGCAGCAGCGCATCGACGCCATCCTGGCCGATCACAACCTTGGCCCGCATTCGATCAGCGGCGTCGAAGCTGTGTTCAGAGTGCGTGAGTTGGTGGGGTTCCCGATCCCGGT
>DATLOA010000306.1:0-6710 GCA_035536515.1 Burkholderiaceae bacterium
ATCCGCGCTTTCGCGCCCCCGCCAGAAGGCAGCTCGGTTGGCCGCATACATCTTACGCAGACTGTGGCAGATGGTCCCGACGCTGGCCGGGGTCATTCTGTTCGTATTCTTCCTGTTCAAGTTCTTCGGCGGCGACCCGGCTGAGATTCTGGGCGGTCTACTTGCAACGCCAGAGCAGATCGAAGCCATCCGCCAGCAGCTCGGACTGAACGATCCGTGGTACGTGCAGCTGTGGATCTTCGTCAAGTCGATCTTCACTTTTAACTGGGGCAACAGCTGGGCGACGGGCGAAGCGATCAGCAACATCTTCCGCACACGACTGCCGGCGACGTTGACAGTGATGATTCCAATCCTGATCCTGGACACCGTGCTTGGAATCGTCGCGGCCATGGCCGTGGCGTACGTGCGCGGTTCGGTGACGGATCGGGCGATCATGGTGATTACGACCGTGATGTTGTCGATCTCGTTCCTCGTGTACATCATCGTCGGCCAGTGGCTGTTCGGGTTTTACCTTGGATGGTTTCCAGTGCAGGGGTGGAGCGATAGTTTCTTCACCAATCTGACGTACTACGCGGTGCTACCGGTCAGCCTGGCGGTGTTCGTTTCACTGGCGCCGCAAACGCGGCTGTACCGCAGCTTCTTCCTCGACGAGATCAATCAGGACTACGTGCGCACGGCGCGCGCCAAAGGTGTCAGCGAGAACCGCGTGCTGTTCACGCACGTGCTGCGCAACGCGATGATCCCGGTGTTGACCAATGTCGCGCTGCAGTTGCCTGGTGTGTTCATCGGCTCGTTCCTTATCGAAGTGTTCTTCTCGATTCCGGGGCTAGGGCGCGAAATTCTGCTGGCGGTCAATCGAAGCGACTACCCGGTGATTCAGGCGGTGACGATTTACCTCGCGGTGCTGACGATGCTGATCAATCTGGCCGCTGACATTCTTTACAAGGTAGTTGACCCACGGGTCGTTCTCAAATGATCCCGGCCGCAACGATCGAATCGATTCGCGTGCCGCCGGAGCCTGCGCGCTCGCGCGGCGTTTGGATCACTGCATGGCGGCGGTTGAAGAACGATCGGGTCGGCGTCGTGTCTCTGGTCATCGTCGCTGCATTCGCGCTGCTGGTGCTGTTGTCGTTCCTAGGCATCGTCGCAGGCGATTGGCAGAGAGAAGTGGCGGTCCCCGATGCGCCGCCCACGTTTCTTGGCCCGCAAGCGATACAGACGGGCACTGATCCGTTGGCGAACGTGGTTGCCAAAGACGCGACGCCGGTCGACTTGACCGACATCGATCCGCTGGCGCCGAAGTACGAAGAGTGGAAAGCGCGCGCAGCAAAGATTCAAATCGCCGATCCGCCGCGCGCCGACACGCTGATGTTTGGCGCGGATCGCCTGGGCCGCAGTGTGCTCGACAAGGCGATCAAGGGCGCCGAGGTGTCGATTTTTGTAGGCCTGTTCGCCGCGCTTCTGGCGACCGTCATCGGCACGATTCTCGGTGCCCTGTCGGGCTACATCGGCGGCAAGGTCGGCGATTTCCTCGAGTGGGTCTATAACGTTTTCACTTCGATTCCCGACATTCTGCTGATCTTTGCATTCGCGGCCGTGCTCGGGCGCGGAATCAGCACGGTGATTCTTATTCTCGGCCTGGTTGGATGGACCGGAATGTATCGGCTGGTGCGAGCCGAATACATCAAGCATCACAATCGCGAATACGTGCGCGCAGCGGAGGCGATCGGCACCAGTCACCTGTCGCGCATGTTCGTTCACATCCTGCCAAACGTCAGCCACGTCGTGCTGGTGCGGATGTCGCTGTACGTGGTCGGCTTCATCAAGGCCGAAGTCATTCTGTCCTTCTTGGGCCTCGGCGTGCCGGTTGATCAAGTGTCATGGGGAACGATGTTGTCCGAGGCGCAGGCGGAGCTCGTGCTTGGCCACTGGTGGCAATTGGCCGCGGCAACGATTTTCATGGCGACCTTCGTCACTGCGTTCTCGCTGTTTACGGATGCTTTGCGCGACGCGCTGGACCCGAAGCTAAGATGAGCAATCTGGTTTCGGTCCGCGACTTGCGCGTTTCATTTCGTCTGGGCAAACACAAGATTGCCGAGGCGGTGCGTGGCATCAGCTTCGATGTTCCGGAAAATTCGACCGTTGCATTGGTCGGCGAATCCGGCTCCGGCAAAAGCGTCTCCGCGATGGCGATCGTGCAGCTGTTGCCGGAAAACGCGATCGTCGGGCCGACGAGCCGGATCGAGTTTGATGGTCGAAACGTCCTGACCGCATCGGACAGCGAACTGCGCGCGATTCGCGGCAACGACATATCGGTCGTCTTTCAGGAGCCGATGACCTCGCTGAATCCGGTGTTCACCGTCGGCTGGCAAATCGCCGAAGTGTTGAAGCTGCACACTGACTTGTCCGGCCGCGCGTTGAACGACCGCATCATTCAGCTGCTGAACGAAGTCGGCATTCCCGAACCGAAGGCGCGCGTCGACGCCTATCCGCACGAGCTTTCCGGTGGCCAGCAGCAGCGTGTGATGATTGCAATGGCAATTGCGTGCGAACCGAAGCTGCTGATCGCCGATGAGCCCACCACAGCGCTCGACGTCACGGTGCAGCGGCAGATCTTAGAGCTGATTGCACGGCTGCAGACGAGCCACCGCATGAGCGTTCTGTTCATCAGCCACGACCTCGGACTGGTCGGCGAGATCGCCGATCATGTGGTCGTGATGCGCGAAGGTACCGTGCGCGAGTCAGGCCCGGTCGATCAGATTTTCGGCGCGCCGCAGGATACGTACACCAAAGCGCTGCTGCTGTGCCGGCCGCGGCTCGACGTGAAACCAAAGCGGCTGCCGACCATCGACGATTTCATGCGGCGCGACGATGCCGAGAAGATTATTTTGCAACCGCGCCAATCCCGCCCACAGGAAGCGTCGCCGCTTGTCGAAGCCAAGGGGTTGCGCAAGGAGTACCGGCTCAAGACCGGACTGTTCGAGCACAAAACGATCGAAGCGGTCAAGGAGGCGAGTTTCAGTCTGTATCCCGGCCGCACGCTCGGCGTGGTCGGTGAATCGGGGTCGGGCAAGACGACAGTCGGCATGATGCTGATGCGGCTGACGCCGGCAACCAAAGGTCAGGTGTTTTACAACGGCGTGGACCTGTTGACGCTGTCGGACCGACAGATGATGGAGTACCGGCGCAAGATCCAGATCATTTTCCAGAATCCGTATGCGAGTTTGAATCCACGCTTTACCGTCGGCCAGATCTTGACCGAGCCGATGAAGATTCACCGCATTGGCGCCAGCGATCAGGAGCGCTTCACGCTGGCAGTCGCGCTGGCGCGGCGCGTCGGGCTCGCCGACGACAGCGTGCACAAGTATCCGCACGAATTTTCGGGCGGCCAGCGTCAACGCATCGCTATTGCGCGTTGCTTGTCCATGAAGCCGGATGTCCTGATCTGCGACGAATCGGTTTCCGCGCTCGACGTCTCAGTGCAGGCAACGGTTCTTAACCTGCTGCTCGATCTGCAGGATGAATTCGGAATGACGTACATCTTCATCAGCCACGATCTCGCGGTCGTCAAGTACATGGCCGACGACATGCTAGTGATGAACGAGGGCGCCATCGTCGAGCGCGGCAACGCCGACGCAATTTACGCGGCACCCCAGAACGAATACACGCAGAAGCTGTTGAACGCCATTCCGCGCGGATACAGCGGCCAAAGCACGCACAGCGCAGGCCATTCGGCGCACGCGAACTAGCTGCAGCCATGAGCGGCCGCAAGCTCGCCGACGCGCTCGGTCGCGTGCTCGCACTGCGCGTCGAGCTTGCTACCGACACCCAACACCGGAAGCGCTGGGTCGCGCTCAAGCAGTGGCAGATCGAGCGCCTACGCACTACCTACTCCGATCTACTCGCGTCTCCGCGTTATAAGCAGGCCGCTGAGTTCTTTCTGGAAGAGCTTTACGGGGCGAGGGACGTTGATGTTCGTGATGCCGAGGCGCAAAAAGTAGCTCCCAAGCTCGCAACGCTACTTCCCGCACGCGCGGTCGACGCGCTGCTGCTTGCGGTTCAGCTTGAAGAGATCGCGGAGCGGTTCGATATCGAAATGTCGCGCAACATTGAATTACCTATCACGGTGGAGAGTTACACCGAGGCTTATCGCGCGACGGGGACCGAAGCCGAGCGGGTCGCTCAGATCGAGCTTGCTGACCGCATCGGCAAAGCGCTGCAAAAGCTTGCAAAGGTGCCGATGCTGTCGACGATGCTGCACATGATGAAGGCGCCTGCCGCGCTGTGGGGGCTGTCTCATCTGCATCAATTTCTGCAGCGGGGATTCGACTCGTTTGTTGCGATGCGTGGCGCGCGCGAATTCCTTGAAAAGACCAATCGACGCGAGCTGGCGATCAACCAGCGGCTGTTCGCCGGCGACCACGATCCGTTTCGTCCGGTCGAATAAGTGATTACGCTTCCGGGAGCATCACACCCGGGAGGAAATATGAACAAGAAATTCTTTATCGCTTGGATCGTGATTTTTATCGCCTGGATGGCAGGCAGTTTCCTCGTACATGGTGTTTTGTTGAAGGCCGACTACATGCAAGTGGGAAAGCTGTTTCGTACCGAAGCGGAGTCGGGCGCATTCTTTCCGTTCATGCTGCTGGCGCACGTGATCATGGCGGGCGCCTTCGTGTGGATTTACGCGCGTGGGCGTGAATCCAAGCCGTGGTTGGCGCAGGGTGTGCGCTATGGCGTGGCGATCGCTCTGCTGGGAGTTGTGTCGACCTACCTGATTTACTACGCAGTGCAGCCGATGCCCGGCACGATGGTGGCGAAACAGATTGTGTTCGATGGAATCCTGGTCGTCGTGCTCGGAATCATTGTTGCCTGGTTGTATCGGGACACTGCCGCTGCAGCCACTTAGTGCTTTCAACGCGGCACGCGCACAATGCGCGTGTCAGTCCAAAGGTCGTGCAGCAAACGCCGCTGGTGATCCACCTGCGGCGGGATCAACAGCAACGCGACGCTCACGCTCAGCGCGGCGGCGACCGGGACTGTGCCTGGCTCGAACAGTCCTGCAACTGCTAAGCCCGGCAGCCAGAGGTGCCACGCCAGCACGTACCGCGCGACCGCCCGGCTGATGCGCAAAGAGCGGCTTTGAGAGTCGACGACTTTCAGGCGCCACGCTTTTAGCGCAAGCGTCTGGCCGCCGCGGGTCCAGCAGACTACAAAATAGGCGCCAGCGGTGACAAACAATGCACTTTGTAGCAGGGCACGCTGGACGGGTAACAACGGATACGACCACTGGAATGTCGCAAGCACGGCGTAGCTGACGACAAAGGCAACGCCCAGCAACAATATCGCCTCGTAGATCATGGATGCCAAGCGGACGGACAATCCGGCAGTGGGCAATGCCAAGGTCGGGCGTTCAGGCTCGTCGGTCCCGCGACGAGTCTATCGGCCCGTTATTTCGTGGGCGCGGGTGGAACGGAAGAGGGCGGTGGCGCGGGACGAAGCTCCGATTTCTTTGCAGCCTGTTCGGCCAGCGCGCGTTTCTTTTCTTCCGGCAGTGCTTGGTAACGCTGCAGCTTTTCCTGCCTTTGGTCAGCGGGCAGCTCGTAGGCCTGGCGAAAATTTTCGCGCGCGGTCATGCGTTGCTCAGGCGATAAACGTGCGTACTCGCCCATACGCTCTTGCATACGCTTCTGCGCATCGGGCGTCAGACGCGGAAATCGGCCCGCCATTTCGAGCCACTTCTTTTTGCGATCGGATTCGAGCGTTTCCCACATGCCGGAAAGCGGTGCCAGTGCCCGGCGCTGCTCGGAGCTGAGCTCGTTCCAGCTTGGCCGCGAGGGCTGCGCCCCACGCACAGTCTTCGCTGATGGTGCCGGCGCGGGGGGCGTTTGCGCCACGGCCGCACCTATGCTGTCAGCGATAAATGCACCTAGGAAAATAAAAAGTGACGGCTTGAGGTACAAGAGACGTCGCCTACAGTTCTTCCGTTTCACCGCGCAGCAGTATGCCAAACCCTTTGTCGGCGTAGGCACCGATCGGCGTTTCGTCCATCAGCACTGCGAAATCCATCGCCGCCAGGTCGGAAATGCGCTCCGGCGCCTGTTGTTGCTGCCACTGGTGGATTGCAATGAAGCCGACGATCAGGGCGACCACTGGCAACGCGAGGCCGAAGCTACCGAACCAGCCGAGGCGTGAGCCGCCGTCGGCCGAGCGGGCACCTGCCGTCTGCATTGCCGGACTCCAGGCCGGCACAGTGGCCGGCTCCCGGTGGCGCGCAAGCGCCGCAACCCGCGCCTGCTCGAGCCGATAGGTTGTCTTGTAGTCGAGCCCAGAGGCCGCTTCGTTAAGCGCCTGGCGTATCTGATATCCAAACTCTTTTTCGTTCATAGTTGTATGCCCCGCGCCTTCAAGGCCTTTGCCAGCGCGTGCGTTGCGCGCGAACAGTGGGTTTTGACACTACCTTGAGAGCATCCCATCACTGCGGCGGTTTCCGCCACATCCATATCTTCCCAGTAACGCATCAAAAATGCCTCCCGTTGACGAGGGGGTAGGCGGGCCACCTCTTCTTCGATGATCGCCACCACTTGTGACCGCTCCACCTGGTCCTGGGCGCTCTCGGCAGCCGCCGAGCCGGGCATTGCTTCCAGCGTCTCCAGCGGATCCGAATTGTCGTCCTCACTGCCCGGCGATAAGGCCGAGAAAAGCGTCAC
>DATLOA010000307.1:0-3803 GCA_035536515.1 Burkholderiaceae bacterium
TATTTCGGCGTGCTCGCGCAGTACCCATCGACGACCGGATTGATTCACGACATGCGCGCATTAGTCGGCCAGGCTCACGCCGCGGGCGCGCTGTTCTGCGTAGCGACCGATCTTCTGGCCCTGACGCTGCTCGAAGCGCCCGGGACGTGGGACGCCGACATCGTCGTCGGCAATTCTCAGCGCTTCGGCGTGCCGTTCGGCTTTGGAGGTCCGCACGCCGCATTTCTCGCGTGCAAGGACGCATTAAAGCGCTCGATGCCGGGCAGGTTGGTGGGAGTGTCGGTCGATTCGCAAGGGCACCCGGCATACCGACTGACGTTGCAGACACGCGAACAGCACATTCGCCGCGAAAAGGCGACGTCGAACATTTGCACTGCGCAAGTACTGCTCGCGGTGATGGCGAGCATGTACGCGGTCTATCACGGCCCCCTTGGGCTAACGCGGGTTGCGCGCCGCGTGCACCGGCTGACGGTAATCTTGGCGGAAGGCTTGAAGCGTGCTGGGCTGAACGTCAGTGGCAGCTACTTCGACACGATTGCGGTCAGCGGTCTCGACGCGCGCGCGACGCACGCTGCGGCGCGTGCAGCACGAATCAATTTGCGCGATTTCGGCGCGCGCGCACCGCAGATGATCGGCATCTCTCTCGACGAAACCGCGATGCGCACCGATGTGGAAGCGCTGTGGCGATTGCTGGGTGTTGGCGCCGAGATCGGCGCACTGGACCGCGAGATCGACAGTGCAGCAGAAGCCGCGATCCCCGCCGCGCTGCGCCGCACGACGCCGTTTCTAACGCATCCCGTCTTCAACGCGCATCACAGCGAGCACGAAATGCTGCGCTACATGCGTTCGCTTGCTGATAAAGACTTAGCGCTCGATCGTACGATGATTCCGCTCGGCTCGTGCACGATGAAGCTGAATGCCACCAGCGAGATGATTCCGGTCACATGGCCCGAGTTCGCAAGTATTCATCCACTTGCTCCTGCGGAGCAGACCGCCGGGTACCGTCAATTGATCATCGAACTCGAGCAGATGCTTGCCGAGTGCACGGGCTATGACGCGGTCAGTCTTCAACCCAATTCGGGTGCCCAGGGCGAGTACGCCGGACTATTGGCGATCCGCGCCTACCACCGCGCGCGCGGTGAGGGTCATCGCAACGTTTGCCTGATCCCCGAAAGCGCACACGGCACCAATCCGGCGTCAGCGCAGCTTTGCGGCATGGAAGTCGTTGCGGTCAAAACCGATCGCAATGGCAATGTCGACGTGGAAGATTTGCGTGCGAAAGCACAGCAGCATGCGAGCAATCTCGCGGCGTTGATGGTGACCTATCCGTCGACCCACGGTGTATTCGAGGAAGGGATCGTCGAGATCTGCGCAATCATTCACACCGCCGGCGGACAGGTGTACACCGACGGTGCCAACTTGAACGCCCTGGTTGGTGTTGCGAAGCCGGGAAGCTACGGCTCGGACGTATCGCACCTGAATCTGCACAAGACGTTTTGTATTCCGCACGGCGGCGGCGGCCCCGGCGTCGGCCCGGTCGCGGTGAAATCTCACCTAGCTCCGTACTTACCGGGCAAGCTCGGCGCGCACAACGCGGTCGGCATGGTCAGCGCTGCCGAGTTTGGGAGCGCCAGTATCTTGCCGATTCCTTGGATGTACATCACGATGATGGGCAGCGAAGGGCTGAGGCGCGCGACGCAGGTAGCGTTGCTGAATGCCAATTACATCGCCAAAAAACTCAAGCCGCACTTTCCGACGCTGTACGCAGGCCGCAACGGCTACGTCGCGCACGAATGTATTCTCGATCTGCGTCCGATCAAGGACGCCAGTGGAGTATCAGCAGAAGACGTGGCCAAGCGCTTAATGGATTACGGATTCCACGCGCCGACGCTTTCGTTTCCGGTGCCTGGTACGTTGATGGTCGAGCCGACCGAATCCGAACCGAAGATCGAGCTCGACCGCTTTATCGAAGCGATGATCGCTATTCGCGAGGAAATTCGCGCGGTGGAAAAGGGCAATGTCGACCGCGACGACAATCCACTAAAGAACGCGCCGCACACTGCGGCGATGGTCATGGCGGAAACTTGGGCGCACGACTACACGCGCCAAAGCGCAGCATTCCCAGTGGCGTCGCTGAAGCGGTACAAGTACTGGCCGCCGGTGGGGCGAGTTGACAACGCATATGGCGATCGCAACATCATGTGCTCGTGCGTGCCTATGTCGGCCTACACGACTCCCAATGCAGAAACGACGGCCCGCGTAGTGGAATAGGAACGACTGCACGCGCGTGTTGCAGGACGGACAGGGCAAGCACGTTGCGCATTTCCGGATCGGCTGTCACAGCGGGGGTATGTTGGGCGCAAAACCGGGCGGCCGCGAGATCGCTTGCTGTGTCTTAGTGGTTGCCCCGATGCGGGCACAGCGCAATAGGACTACTGTCAGCCGAATTAGTCATTCGTAGAAATGATGAGCCGCTGCGGGAGCTTATTTTGCTACCGCTCGCGTGGTTGTCCAGGAGACAGGAGATTTTGTGCATTCAATTTTAGTCCAAAGAGTTTTGGGAATATTGGTGGCGCTGAGCTGCATTGGGCTGCAGCCTTTGTGGGCCGCAGCGCCGGCTAAGGCGCTATCTGCGGACGCAGCGGAAGTCTTCGACTGGGTCGCCCGGTCGCGCGACAACGACGGCCTTCCTTTCATGATCATCGATAAGCGGCAAGCGCACCTCTGGGTATTTGACCGGTCGGGAAAGCTGCAGGGCGCTGCGCCGGTGCTGTTAGGAGTCGCGCGCGGTGACCATACCGTTCCAGGTATTGGCGACAAGAAGCTGTCGGAAATCAAAAGCGAAGAGCGCACGACCCCGGCGGGCAGATTTGTGGCCGAGGTCGGTATGAACGCTCGTGGCGAAGACGTGGTGTGGGTCGACTACGATGCCGCGGTATCGATGCACCGAGTACTGACAACCAATGCTCAGGAGCAACGGGCGCGACGGCTGGAAACTGCCACGCCAAATGACAATCGCGTTTCCTACGGTTGTATCAATGTTCCAAAGGCTTTCTTCGAAAACGTAGTGAGTGCTACGGTCAACGGCGGCAATAGTGTTGTGTATGTGTTGCCCGAGTCGAAGCCGCTACGCAGTGTCTTTAGCAGACTTGCGATGCAGTCCAATTTGAAGACTGCGCGGCGATAAAAAACCGGGCGCGAAGCCCGGTTTTTAATTGCGAAAGTGCTGCTTAGCAGGTTAACCGCGATCCGCACGTGCAGCGCGGCGACCGGACGTTCCCATGGTTGTGTCGCTTGTTCCCATGGAAGATCCACTTGTGCTGGAACCACTGCCACTCGTACCGGAGCCGGTCATACCCGAGCCAGTCGCGCCGGAGCCAGTTGTCCCCGAGCCAGTCGCGCTGGAGCCCGTTGTCCCCGAGCCAGTCGTCCCGGAGCCAGTCGTACCGCTAGTACCCGTGCTGCCGGACTGCGAACCGGTCGTGCCTGTCGCTGCCGGACGGTTGGTGCCTGTGCCGGTAGCGCCTGTGCCGGACTGCGAGCTGCTCGTGCCGGATGGGGTGGTGGTTGTGCCCGAGGGCGTGGTTGTCGTGCTCGGCGTCGTGGAGGTGCTAGGCGTCGTGGTACTTGGCTGAGGTGTAGTGGTGCCAGGCGTGGTTGTACCAGTCTGGGCGAACGCTAAGCCACCTACCATGGCCAAGCCCGCCGCAGTGGCGATGATTGTCTTCGTGCTCATTTGAACTCCTTGATTATGTAAGAACGTGTGCGCGAAAACCTTTCGCGGCGACAGTTTGTCGGCAACA
>DATLOA010000308.1:0-8099 GCA_035536515.1 Burkholderiaceae bacterium
CGCCGCCGCTAGGCCAAGTGACCGTCGAGGGGTTGGCGGTGCCTCGGCCGTCGATGCTGCTCGAGCTCGGCGGTGCGCAGCAGCTTGGAGTGCCTGGTGTATGGCAGAACCTAGACTATGAGGCCTATGAAATGGTAGCGAAGCGCGGTGTTGCTCGCTTCGTTGTGCGCCAGTCCGCGGCCAGCGATGTCGCCGATAGCCTGCGCCGCGAATGGCCGCAACCGGCGAGCGGAGTCGACAAGCACCGTGGATATGCATTTCAGTGGTATGCGCTAGCGGCACTCATTTGTGCGCTCGCCGGCTACTTGGGTTGGAAGACATGGCGCGCTCGGTGAAGCGGCAGCGACGTTATCTGCCGCTGTACGTTTTATTGGCGGTCACGATAGTGCCGGTCGCGGCTGCGTACATTTCCTATTATTTCGCGCCGCCTGCGGGCCGCACCAACTACGGAACCTTGCTGGAGCCGCAGCGGCCAGTACCCGCGTTGTCACTGGCTAATCTAGACGGCACTCGCTTCGACTTCGGGCAGTTCAAGGGCAAATGGATATTTGCGATGGTCGACGGCAGCCAGTGCTACAAGCCTTGTGCGGAGAAGCTGCTAATGATGCGCCAGCAGCGCAACATGACCGGCAGGGATCGTGACCGCGTCGAGCGCGTTTGGCTAATCACTGACGACGAGCCTCTGCAGATCGTGCTGATGCGTGAATACGAAGGCACACACTTCGTTCGCGCGCCACTGCAGGGTCTGGGTGACTTTCTGGTGTTGCCCGACACGCCTGGCTCCCAGCTGCAAGACCATATCTGGCTGATCGATCCGCGCGGCAATTCGATGCTTCGCTGGCCAAAAGACCCTGAGATAAGTGGCGTCAAGCGTGATATCGCCAAATTATTGAAGATCTCCGCGGGTTGGATTCGCATCGATTCCGGGGGAGCGCGACCGCGCGCGCAATGACATCCGATTCACTGGCATTGCTCGCAATGATTGGAATCGCTGTCGCGGCGGCGCCCCTCATTTACGTATGGCGCTCGCGCGACTCGCAGAAGTATCGCAAGCTCGCGTGGATCACCGCATTTCTAACGCTCGATCTGATCATGGTCGGAAGCTTCACGCGGCTGACGGATTCCGGACTCGGGTGCCCCGATTGGCCCGGCTGTTATGGCCAGTCGAACCCGTGGTCTGCTGGCGATCAGATTTCGCAGGCGCAGGCGGCGATGCCAACCGGCCCGGTAACGTTAAGCAAAGCGTGGATCGAGATGGCGCATCGCTACTTCGCACTCGCCGTCGGAGTGCTGATCATCGTGCTGACGGTGCAGGCGTGGGGACATGCGTTTAAGCATCGTCACGCGCGTCCACCGTGGCTAGCGACTACAGCGCTGGTCTGGGTCACTATGCAAGGCTTATTCGGCGCGCTGACGGTGACGATGAAACTGCAGCCTGCGATCGTGACGCTGCACCTGCTGGGCGGCATCGGCTTACTGGCGCTTCTGACGTGGATTGCATTACGCGAAGCGCCTCCTGCGCAAGCAGTCCTCGCACCGCGCGCTCGCTTAGCTGCACTTGTTGCCCTGCCCGTAGTGCTCGTCCAGATAGGCCTGGGCGGTTGGGTGAGCAGCAATTACGCCGTCATGGCGTGCGCGGATTTTCCGTTGTGTCAGGGCGAGTTACTGCCGCCGATGGATTTTGCGAGCGGCTTCACGTGGTGGCGCCCTCTCGGCCTGACGCCTGATGGCGAACTGATCGCGGTGCAGGCGCTGGTGGCGATCCATTGGACGCACCGAATGTTTGCAATTCTCGTTATGGCGGCGGTGGGTGTACTGATCTGGCAATTGTGGCGATCGGGGCTTGCGCGCTTGGCGGAGGGACTGGCGGCGCTGTTGGTATTGCAGCTGCTGACCGGGTTGTCCAATGTGGTGCTTCAATGGCCGCTGTTGCTCGCCGTGTTACACAGCGGCGGCGCCGCGCTGCTCGTTGCCGTGATTGTGGTCGCTTTGCATCGAACGGCGGCGAGGTCGCTAAACTTGCACGTTGCTCAGGTCTCCGCATGACTGCCCACACCAGTACCAACCCTCAGCCGGCCGATCGCGGCGCCCAGCGTTTGCTCGCGCAATACTGGGCGCTCACCAAGCCGCGCGTCACGCAACTCGCGATTTTCTGTGCCGTCATTGGCATGTTTTTGTCGACGTCGGAATTGCCGCCCTGGCGGCTGGTCGCTGTCGCGACGCTCGGCATATGGCTGCTTGCGGGTGCTGCCTTTGCCGTTAACTCATTAATCGAGAAGCACATCGATGGAAAGATGGCGCGCACGCGCATGCGTCCGCTGCCGCGCGGCGAGTTGACGCCGTGGCAAGCCGTGGTGTTCTCCGGATTGCTTGGCGGCATCGGCATGTGGCTGCTCGGCAATTTCGTCAATCCGCTGACGATGTGGCTGACGTTTGCGACATTCGTGGGCTACGCGCTCGTGTACACGGTGCTGTTGAAACCGTACACGCCGCAGAACATCGTGATCGGCGGCATGAGCGGCGCGATGCCGCCGGTGCTGGGCTGGGCAGCAATGACCAACCAGGCGCCGGCGGAAGCATGGCTGCTGGCGCTGATTATTTTCGTGTGGACGCCGCCGCACTTCTGGGCGCTCGCGCTGTATCGGCTCGATGACTATCGCAAGGCCGGGTTGCCGATGCTGCCGGTAACGCACGGTGTTGCGCTGACGCGGCTCCACATTTTGATGTACACGTTGATCCTGGTCGCAGTCACTACGCTGCCATTTGTGATTCGAATGGCGGGTGTGCTGTATCTGGCCGCAGCGCTCGCGCTCGGCGCGATTTTCATCGGCTATGCATGGCGGCTGTATCAAACGTACAGCGACAAGTTGGCGCGCGCGACGTTCAGCTATTCGATCGTTTACCTATCGGCGCTGTTTGCCGCGCTTCTGATAGACAAGTTTGTATAGTCAGACAAGCCGGTGCTGTGCGCCGGTAACGCAAATGTTAAGGACACTGGCCGTCACTCTTCTACTAGCCGGCTGCGGCGGCGGCGCGCAGAAGTTCAACAGCGTCGACATCACCGGGGCCAATTACGCGCGCGATTTCACTCTGACAGATCACACGGGTGTGAGGCGCACGCTTGCCGATTATCGCGGCAAGGTTGTCGCCGTCTTCTTTGGTTTCACGCAGTGTCCCGACGTGTGCCCGACGACGCTAAGCGACCTGGCGCAGGTTAAGAAGCGCTTGGGTAAGGACGGCGAGCGACTGCAGGTGATTTTCATCACCGTCGATCCGGAGCGCGACTCACAAGCGGTGCTGCAGCGTTACGTGCCGGGTTTCGATCCGAGCTTTGTGGCTTTATACGGCTCTGCCGAGCAGACGGCCGCGACCGCCAAAGAGTTCAAGGTGTTTTATCAGAAGGTCGCCGGCAAAACCGCGACGTCGTATTCGATCGATCACACGGCCGGTACTTATGTGATCGATCGCGAGGGCCGCATACGGTTATTCGTCAAACACGGCGAGGGCGTCGAGCCAATCGTCGCCGATCTGAAGCGGCTCTTAGGCTAGTCGAAACACTTGATCGCACCGCTGGTCGCGTCGATGCGCGTACGGCTCGAAATCATTTGTCCGCTCGCGCCGTTGCTAATGCCAAAAGCATCGGCGAGCGCGGCGGTGATGTCGAGCTCGAACCCCAGGAATACGCTGGGCCTGGCACCTTGATAGTCGCTCGCTGCATAGGTGCTGCACCCGGGTGCGAGCACGCCGTGCACTTCGAACGGATCAAACACGACGATGCATGATGGTGCAGCGGCTACTCGCACCGCTGCGCGCGGAAAAACGATCTCTGCCGCCGGTCCATCGATGCACCAGACGCCGAAGAGTCGCGCATCGTAGTGCGCGTCGTTGTGAAAGAACGCGCCGCGGCAGTAGTACCACTCGAAATCCCCGCGCAACGCTGGTCCTAGCAGCGCACCAAGCGATTCCGCAAGGCGCGCGTGCACAGCCGGCTCGCGCCATGTACCGCCCGCATGAACTTTCCCGACTGCGGCATCACACGCTGCGATTTCGCGAGAGCGTAAGCGCAATGCTTCGCCTGGGACGCATTCGGCGGTGGCGATTGCTTTTGCAATCGATCGTGAATCGCGTGCCGCGCTAAGGCCGCTCGCTGCCGGCGCCGCGTGCCTGATCAATCGCATCGCCATCTCGCCAAAAAAAAGCCCCGGGGGTGCCGGGGCTTGAGTGTCCGCCTCATCGGAGGAGAGGGGGAAATATCAGAGGCGGACCTGCTTCAACCAACCAACCAGAAGCCACGGTTCGCTCAGGGTTTGTACGCGCTATGCGTACTCCGCCAAGGCGCTTCGCATCTTCTGCAGAGCTTTGGCTTCGATCTGTCGAATTCGTTCCGCCGACACTCCGAATTCCTGTGCAAGGTCGTGCAGGGTGGAAGTTCCGACCTTGCCGCCGCCGTCTTCGTTCAACCAGCGTGCCTCGACAATGCGGCGGCTGCGCGGATCGAGCTCATTAAGCGCTTCACGCACCCCTTCGCTCTGCAGCAGGTCGTACTCGCGACGCTGCAGCACCTGTGTGGGCTCCGACTCGGCATCGGCCAGATACGCGATCGGCGCAAATTCTTCTTCGCCATCGTCAACGCGGCCTTCAAGCGCAACGTCTCCACCCGTAAGTCTGGTTTCCATCTCGGACACTTCTTCGCGCTTGACGTTTAGCTTGTCCGCGATTTCGCCGATTTGATCCTGTGACATCGTTCCAAGGCCCTGCTTCATGCTGCGCAGGTTAAAAAATAGCTTGCGCTGCGCCTTGGTGGTCGCCACTTTGACGAGCCGCCAGTTTTTCAGCACATATTCGTGAATCTCGGCCCGAATCCAGTGCAGTGCGAACGACACCAGCCGAACGCCGCGCTCGGGATCGAACCGCTTCACCGCCTTCATCAGGCCGATATTGCCTTCCTGAATCAGATCGGAGTGCGGCAGCCCGTAGCCCAAATAATTGCGCGCGACCGCGACTACCAGCCGCAGGTGCGACATCACTAGCCGACCCGCTGAATCCAAATTGTCGTTATCGCGGAACTCACGCGCCAAACGCAACTCTTCATCGGGCGTCAGCATCGGCACCCGATTCACGGCTTGGATGTACGCGTCAATGCTGCCGAGGCTGCCGGGGCTCAGCGCAAGAGCCTGCGCGCCGACAGGGACCAGGGCATTTCCGACCGACTTGCTGTTTGCTAGCACTTATTTCTCCAAGTTACATCGAGCTTAGCACTCGCGTCTATTGAGTGCTAAGCGTTAGAGGAAGGAGACGCGCGAGAGTTCAATCCCGACAATGCAGGTCGGGAATGTCCTTTATGTGAGCGAACACTCACATGACGCAGCAGCGGCTAGGCCGACCGAGTTGCGGGGCCGTAATAGAACTGTCATTGTGGTCGGCTATGGTTCGTCGGCACCGCAAGCCTAAGCGCAAGCACCACAAGCAAGAGAAGTCATTGATTGCTCCACCGGATTTGTACTTGAACCGGGAGCTCTCGCTGCTTGCGTTCAACGAACGCGTGCTGGCGATGGCAGCGCGCTCGTCCGTGCCTTTGGCCGAGCGGCTGCGTTACGTATGCATCGTGTCGTCGAACCTCGACGAGTTTTTCGAGGTCCGTGTATCCGACCTGACCGATGGTGCCGCTGGCCGGGCCGTGCAGGTGTACTCGACGGTGATGGAGCGCGCTCACCGGCTGGTTGCTCAACAGTACGAGCTTTACAACGCGACGATCATGCCGGCGCTGGCGAAGCAGAACATCATGATCATTAACCACGCGCAACGCACGGCGGAGCAGCGCGCATGGCTACGCGACTACGTGCAACGGGAGGTCAAGCCGCTGCTGGCGCCAATCGGGCTTGATCCGTCGCATCCGTTTCCGCAGGTACTGAACAAGTCGCTGAACTTCATCATGCAACTTGAAGGCAAGGACGCGTTCGGTCGGCCGTCCGCGATCGCGATTCTCAAAGTGCCCCGCGTGTTGCCGCGCGTGATTCCGCTGCCGGCCAAGTTGGCACCGGGCAAGCAGGCCTTCGTGCTGTTGACGTCCGCCATTCGCGCGCACTTGCAGGATTTGTTTCCGGGGCGCGTCATCAGCGGGTTTTCGCAGTTTCGTGTGACGCGCGACTCCGACCTGACGGTCGATGAACGCGAGGTCCACAACCTTCGCCAGGCGATGCGAATGGAACTGACGCAGCGGCACTTTGGTAACGCGGTGCGGCTCGAGATCCTGCGCACGTGTCCGCTGCCGCTGCAGCAGCTGCTGCAGGAGCAGTTTCAGATACCGAGCGAAGCGGTGTTTCAGGTCGATGGGCCGGTCAACCTGGTGCGACTGAATCAGTTGGTGGACTTGTTGACGGTGCCGAAGCTGCGCTGGGCGCCGTTCGCACCGGCGTGGCCGCGCAAGGTCGCGCAGAGCTCCGATATGTTCGAAGCGATCAAGCAGGGCGACATCCTGCTACATCATCCGTTTGAAAGCTTCGAGCCGGTGATTGAGTTTTTGCGGCAGGCCGCGGTCGATCCGCGCGTTGCCGCGATTCGAATGACGCTCTATCGCACTGGCATCAGCTCGGTGATGGTCGATATTCTTGAAGAGGCTGCGCGGCGCGGTAAGGAAGTCACCGCGATCGTCGAGCTGAAAGCGCGCTTTGACGAAGAAGCCAACATCAACCTCGCTGAGCGGCTCGAAGCGGTTGGCGCGCAAGTCGTATACGGCGTTCTAGGACTAAAAATACACGGCAAGATGACGCTGGTTTTAAGGCGAGAAGAAGTGCGCGGCCGTCCGACGCTAGTGCGCTACGCGCATTTGGGCACCGGCAACTATCACTCGGCGACGACTAAGCTGTACACGGACTTCGGCATGCTGACCACGAACGCCGAGATCTGCAGCGATATGGAAAAAGCTTTCTTGCACATGACCAGTCTTACCAAGGTCGAGCGGTTAAAGCATCTGTGGATGGCGCCGTTCACGCTGCACCGAAATCTGCTGCGCGCACTGGCCAATGAAGTGAAAATCGCCAGCGGCGGCAAACAGGCGATCGTGATCGCGAAGATGAATGCGCTGACCGACGACGCGACGATCACTGCACTGTACGCAGCGTCGCAAGCTGGCGTAAAGATCGATTTGATCGTGCGTGGCGCATGCGCGCTACGTGCTGGCGTGAAGGGACTGTCAGAGAACATCCGCGTGCGCTCGATTGTCGGGCGCTTCCTCGAACATCACCGCATTTACTACTTTCGTAATGGCGGCACGCCGAAAGTTTATTTGTCGAGCGCCGATTGGATGGGCCGCAATCTATTTCGCCGTATCGAGATTGCGTGGCCGGTGCTCGAACCGAAGTTGCGCAAGCGCGTCGTCGATGAAGGGCTTACGCCTTATCTGGAAGACACGCAGGATGCTTGGACGCTGCAGGCGGACGGCGAATATCGCGCACCGAAAGTCGCCACCGCCCACCGATCGGCACAACGCGAGCTGTTGGCTAGGCTCGCGGCTAACGTAGGTGAAGCCTGATGGAGTTGCTGCTGTGGCGTCACGCCGAGGCGGAGCCGGGCGAGCCTGATCTAGCTCGCAAGCTCACAGCCAAAGGCGAAAAACAGGCGCGCCGGGTCGCCGAGTGGTTGCAAACGCGCCTGCCGCAGACGGCGAAAATTTACGTCAGCCCGGCGCGGCGCGCTCAACAGACCGCGCAAGCGCTCGCCGAAATTTCGCATCACAAATTGCGCACGGTCGAGGATCTCGCGCCGGGTGCGACCGCTGCCGAAGTGCTCGCCGCGGTCGATTGGCCGAATTCGAAGGCAACGATCGTCGTCGTTGGGCATCAACCCACGCTCGGCATGATCGCGAGCGAACTGTTAAGCGGTCAGGCGCTCGACTGGTCGCTCAAAAAGGGTGGACTATGGTGGCTCAGCCAGCGCGACAATAACGGTGACGAGCAAACCACACTGCGGGCCGTGATCACCCCGGATCTGGTCTAAGCGCAAATGCGACGCCCACTTTGTCCCAATGCGCTGCTTCTTCTTCCAGCAGATATTGAGTGAGCGGATGCCGCGACAACCATTCGTTCGCCAGCACCAGCTCG
>DATLOA010000309.1:0-2170 GCA_035536515.1 Burkholderiaceae bacterium
GGGTTCGTTCCTCCCTGCACACCGAGCGTCCCGCCGGTGCCTAGACCTCCTCGCACCGCCTGCGCTTTGTAGTTGCGAGTGGCTTTGACGAGCTTGTTGTACGAATCCATGAACGACGCCACGATGATCTTGCCTTCTGGCGTGTTGCTGTAACCCCCCACACTGGTCCAGCCGCTGACGCTGCTGAACGCACTTCCGACGCCGTTCCAATCGAAGTTGCGTGCACTACCTTCGGCCGCCGCCAGCTGAACGCCGGAGCGGTTGTCGATCATCAGCAGCGTTGTCGATGCCTCATTGGCTCGGATGCCGCCGGCTGCATAACCGAGCGTACCGGCGACACCTGGAAGGCGACCGAGGTAGCTGCCGACGTTGACGCCGCCGGTGTTCTTGCCGCTAAACGTGATGCTTGGGGCCATCGTGTAGTCGGCCGCGGCCAGTTGGCCCTGGCCGAAATTGCTGCCCTGTCGCATTTCGCCGCTTCTAGTCAGCTCGCGCTCGCGCATTACGTTATTCAGCGACCTTCCGCGCTCGACGACGACGAAGCAGTTCGACTGCTGGATCATCATCCGCAACACTGGCGTGGTCGAGCCGAGCCGGCTCGAGCGCAGATACGCGTACCACTCGGAGTTTGTGTCCTCGTCGACGGCAAGAGTGCCGAGCGGCTCGGAGCACTTTTCAAGTTGCGGGCTTGCACCTGACGAAGTCTCGCCGCCGGCGCTTCCGGTTGCCACCGTACCGCTGCCTCCGAGGGTCGGCGCCGTGCCGCATGCTGCCAGCACCGCAGCGATCGCACCGCTCATGAGCAAGACCGGCACGCGAATCATCAAGCCGGGTGGATTTGCAACGCAGCTGTTTTTCATGTTCCTCCTTGCGGTGACTGGCTACTTAACCAATGGAGCGAAGGGCTCTGTTGCGGCTTCAGATATTACAAACCTTTACCTGCGCTCACCCTATTTTTTTTTACTCATGCCGATTGGCGGGTGCTGCGCTGGCGCCACGCTTTGACCGCCAGTTGCATGAATTCTTTGATTGAGTGTGGACCAAAAGCAGGCAAACCCAGGTGCAAGGCTGCACGATTGAGTTCAGCCAGCAAATTCGTCGTATCGACGGGAGTCGCTCCCGACTGCTTGGATAGTTTTTCGCCCGTTGGGTTTAGAACCAGCGGCACGTGCAGGTAACGCGGTGTCGGCAAGCGCAGCGCTTGCTGCAAAAAGATTTGGCGCGGCGTGTTGTCGAGCAGATCAGCGCCGCGCACGACGTCGGTGATGCGCTGAGCCGCATCGTCCACGACGACCGCGAGTTGATACGCCCACAATCCATCGGCGCGTTTCAGTATGAAATCACCGGCGTCCCGCTGCAGGTTTTGTGCAATGCGGCCTGCCGCGCGATCGACGAACGAGAGCTCGTCGGCTGGGACACGCACCCGATAAGCGCGGATCGGTTTGACGCGGGGAGGACGCCGCGCGCACGTGCCAGGGTAAATGCTCGTCGACGCCGCCTGCGCTGCGATCGCGCTCTCGACATCCTTGCGCGAGCATGCACACCCGTAAAGCAAGCCGGCCTCATGCAGGCGTGTGAATGCGGCGCGATAGGCATCAGTGCGCTCGCTTTGGAGCACGATCGGTTCGTCCGATTCGAGTCCGCAACGCGCGAGAGTGTCGAGAATCTGCCGCGCCGACCCCGGTACGACACGCGGGGCATCGAGGTCCTCAATGCGGATGAGCCAGACGCCATCGGCTGCTCGCGCGTCAAGCCAGCTTGCAAGCGCGGTGGCAAGTGAGCCGGCATGTAGCGGGCCGGTGGGTGAGGGCGCGAAGCGGCCACGATATCGGTCGCTGTGTTGGCCACCAACGGGCGTCACGCGATTTCCGAGCCTTTCATGGAATTCGTTGATTAGGATTCCGGCGGATCTGCCCCGCTTTTATGGCTTCAAGCGAGGCGCGTGTGGACCGATTATCCAGTTATCCCGTAAAGCGCTGCACGCGTGCAGCCTATCTTCGTCCCTCGTCCAAGCTGTGGCCAAGGCAACCGTCACATCCGAACTCTTCAAGCTATCGCTTGATCTTGGCCGCACCACGTGGTTCGGCAATCTCGCGTTCGGTTTGCTGGTGGTGTTGATTTTGTGGCGCGAGAATCAATTGCCGCCCGCGTCAATCTGGTGGTCGGTACT
>DATLOA010000310.1:0-3052 GCA_035536515.1 Burkholderiaceae bacterium
GGCTCGAGTTGCCAGAAGCGGCGCACATTCTCGAACCACGCGAGCGAGACGTTGGCCGAGTGCTGAATGCGACCGACCTCATCGCGACGCCGCGCTTCGTATTGAGCAAGCGCGCTCGGCAGGTCTTTCAGGCACGCAGAATCGCTCGCGGGTCGTTCGACCAACGCCTTATGCAGCGCAATCGCATCTTCGAGCGCGAGCTTGGTGCCGGAGCCGATCGCGAAGTGCGCCGTGTGCGCGGCGTCGCCGAGCAGCACCAGAGGCACGCCGTGGGATTGGGCGTGCCACGCAGCGAGCGTGATCGTCGGAAATTGCCGCCACAACGAACGATTGGTCAGCACGCGACTGCCCTTCAGCTCCTCGCTGAAAAGGCGCTCCACGTACGCCGCCGTGGCCGCTTCGTCATCGATGGCCAGCCCTGAGCGGCGCCATGCTTCTTCGGTAGTTTCAACCACGATCGTGCTCTCGCCCGGCGCGTACATGTACGCGTGCATGTTCCACAGCCCTTGCTCATTCTCACGGAAGCTGTAAAAGAACCCTGGCAACGATAAATTGGCGCCGAGCCAGACGAATCGATTGCTGCGCAGATCGACCGTCGCCGCAAAGTGTTCCTTGTGCTGTTCTCGTATCGCAGAGTTCGCACCGTCCGCTGCCACGATCAACTGCGCACCGCGATGTGCATCGACCCCTGGATCCTCGGTGCCGTAACGCACGCGAACTCCGAGCAAGCTAGCGCGCCGCTGCAGTATCTGCAGCAACGTGATGCGCTTTATGCCCGAGAACCCGTGGCCCGACGACTTCAGCACGTGCCCGCGAAACTGCACGAAGATGTCATCCCAGTACGCGAAGTTGGCGGCAATCTCGCGATAGCTCGGCTCGTCAGCGGCTTTTAAGTTCGCCAGCGTCTCGTCCGACAACACAATGCCAAAGCCAAACGTGTCGTCGGGCGCGTTGCGCTCGACAACATCGACGGTCGCGGTCGGCATGCTCTTCTTCGCCAGAATCGCGAAATACAGCCCCGCCGGTCCGCCGCCGATGACGTCGATGCGCATCAAGCCAGCATAACCGGGGAAGTGCCGGCGGAGCAGCTTGCGGCTATTCTGCGGCGGATGAGAATCCGTGACGCCGCGACATGACACGCGACGACTGCGTCGCCCTCGACGCGAGCGATTTGCTCGCACCACATCGCGATGCGTTTGCTCTGCCGCATGGCATCGTTTACCTCGACGGCAACTCACTCGGTGCGCTGCCGCACGCCGCGCGCGAGCGCGTCCTCCAAGTGCTCGTGCACGAGTGGGGCGAAGGGCTGATTCGATCGTGGAATGCGGCGCGCTGGATCGACCTGCCGCAGCGTGTTGGAGCGAAGATCGCGCAGCTGATCGGCGCGCATCCGAATGAGGTGATCTGCGCCGATTCGACTTCGATCAATCTGTTCAAAGTGCTGAGCACCGCGCTGCGCCTGCAGGCGTCGCGGCCGCAGGTTTCAGTGCGCCAGCGCAATGTGCTCGTGTCAGAGAAAGCAAATTTTCCGACCGACCTGTACGTCGCTGATGGGCTGATCGATCTGCTCAGCCAGGGCCACGAGTTGAAGCTGGTCGAGTTCGACGAGGCCGCCCATGCGATCGACGACCGCACGGCAGTCGTGATGCTGACTCACGTGAACTACAAAACCGGCGCGATGCACGATATGGCCGCGGTCACGCAGCGCGCTCATGGCTCCGGCGCGCTAATGGTGTGGGATCTGTCGCACTCAACCGGCGCGGTGCCGGTCGCTTTAAACTCGGCAGCGGCCGACTTCGCCGTCGGGTGCGGCTACAAGTATCTGAACGGTGGGCCGGGCGCGCCGGCATTCGTGTTCGTCGCTAGGCGCCACTTGGCCGCGATTGCCGATGACGCATTCGCACAGCCGTTAGCGGGCTGGCTTGGTCATCATGCTCCCTTCGAGTTCGTCACACAGTATCGTCCCGCGGCGTCGATCGATCGCTACGCAGTCGGCACGCCTTCGATCGTCGCGATGTCCGCGCTCGAAGTCGGCGTCGATACGGTGCTCGCCGCTGGTATCGACGCGCTGCGCGCGAAGTCGATCGCGCTGACACAACTGTTCATCGAGCTCGTCGAGCAGCACTGCGCTGACCAAGGACTGTCGCTCGCCTCACCGCGCGATGCTGAGCAACGCGGCAGCCAGGTCTGCTTTTCGCATGCGCACGCGTACGCGGTGATGCAGGCGCTGATCAAGCGCGGCGTGATTGGCGATTTTCGAGCACCAGATATTCTTCGCTTCGGCTTTGCGCCACTGTATGTCGGCTATGTCGATGTTTGGGACGCGATGCAGGCACTGCACCACGTGCTCGCTGAACACGAATGGCAGCGCGCTGAGTTTCAGACGCGCGAAGCCGTTACGTGAAGAGATGATCGCGCGATGAACGACACCCGCTACGGCGATTACCTTGCGCTCGATTCCATTCTGGACGCGCAGCACCCGCGCTCGTCCGATCCGAACGAGCTTCTGTTCATCATTCAGCATCAGACCAGCGAGCTGTGGATGAAGCTCGCTTTGCACGAGCTGCGCGCCGCGCGCGATGCGATCCGCGCCGACGATCTGCCGCCGGCGTTCAAGATGCTGGCGCGTGTATCGCGCATCATGGAACAGCTCGTGCACGCGTGGGGCGTCCTGGCGACGATGACGCCAAGCGAATACAGCGCTATTCGGCCGCATCTTGGAACCAGCTCAGGCTTTCAGTCGTGGCAATACCGCGCGATAGAGTTCATGCTCGGAAATAAGAACGCCGCCATGCTGCGCTCGCACGCGCACCAGCCAGAGCGGCTGTCGAAGCTGCAGGAAGCATTTTCGGAGCCGTCGCTGTACGACGAGGCGATTCGGCTACTTGCACGCCGCGGGTTTGTGATCGATTCCGCCGCCGCGCAGCGCGATACAGCGGAGCCTTACGTATCACACCCGTCGGTCGAACGTGCGTGGCTCACAATTTATCAGTTGCCACGCGAACACTGGGAGCTCTACGAGCTCGCCGAAGAGCTGGTCGATCTCGAAGAC
>DATLOA010000311.1:0-4905 GCA_035536515.1 Burkholderiaceae bacterium
AATAACTCGCGCCGCTCCGGGACCAGCGTCATCCCAGCAGCGACCATCTGCTCGATGGAGACGTCGGCCGCGCTGACCGCTTGGCCGCCGAAGCGAATCGATCCTCGCGCGCTACCGTTGGTGGGCAGCGCGCCGCTGAGCGAGCTAAGCAGCGTGGTCTTGCCTGCGCCGTTCGGTCCGATCACGGTGACGATCTGACCCTGGCCGACAGCCAATCGTGCCCCGACGACTGCAGCGACTTTGCCATATGCGACCGACAAGTTTGTGACTTCAAGGACAGGCGCTGCGCTCATTGATGCACCCTTGGCGCTGCGCGCCGTCCCGCCAAGCGGCTCACTTGCAAATGCGGAGCTTCCTTGAGAGCGGCCCGGCGGAAGCTCATGCGGCGTCCTTTTCGTCAACGCCGCCCAGGTACGCCTCGATCACCCGCGGATCGCGCTGCACTTCGGCGGGCGTGCCGTCCGCGATCTTCTGGCCGAAATCCATCACATAGACACGATCCGCGAGCGTCATCACAAAATCCATGTCGTGCTCGACCAGCAGCACGCCGAGCCCTTCTTCCCGCAGCTTGCGCAGTAGCTCGGCCAGCGAGCGCTTTTCTAGATAGCGCAGCCCGGCCGCCGGTTCGTCGAGGAGCAGAAGCTTCGGATCAGATGCCAGCGCACGAGCGATTTCGAGCGTGCGCTGCTTGCCGAGAGGCAGCGATCCCGCCTCATCATTGACGTGCTCGGCCAGTCCCGCACGTTCGATTTGACGCGCCGACTCACTGAGCAAGCTTCGCTCTGCACGCCGGTCGAGACGCCACGCCCCTGCGATCACACCCACAATCAGGCCCGGACGCTCGCGCCGATGCGCGCCGATCGCAACGTTATCGAGCACGCTCATCTGAGGCAAAAGCCGCACGTGCTGAAACGTTCGACTCAGACCCAGCTTCGCGATGTCGCGCGATTCGCTCGTGGTGACGTCGCGCCCACAAAAATTCACCGAGCCTGAAGTCGCGTCGAGCACGCCCGAGATCACGTTGAACATCGTGGTCTTGCCGGCACCGTTCGGCCCGATCAGCGCGACGATCTCTCCGGCGCGCACTGTGAGACTCATCCGATCGACTGCGACGAGTCCCCCAAAACGCTTGGTGACTTGCTGCACGTCGAGCAGAGTTTCGCCGCGCGCAATTGGCGGCTGATGCGACAAGGTCGAAGTTCGATCGAAGCGCACCGGCGCAGAGCTCCCCCACAGACGTCGAGTGAGCGCCGGCCACAATCCATCAGGCGCGCGCTGCAGGATCACGATCATCAGCACGCCGAACACGATCGTTTCATAGTTGCCTGCCTGACCGACGATCTGCGGCAGCCAGTCGCGCAGCCACTGATTCGACACGGTGATCACCGATGAGCCCAACAGCGCACCCCACACGAAACTCGCGCCGCCGATCACCGCCATGAACAGATATTCGATGCCCGCGTGCAACGAAAACGGCGTTGGGTTCACGAAGCGCTGCATGTGCGCGTACAGCCAGCCCGAGGCGCACGCCAGCATCGCCGCCAGCACGAACACGACCATGCGCGACGCCCACGTGTTCACACCCATTGACTCAGCCATCACCCGCCCGCCTTTAAGCGCGCGAATCGCGCGGCCCTCGCGCGAGTCGAGCAGGTTGCGCGTCGTCAGAAGCGCTGCGAGCACGAACGCCCAGATCAAATAGAAAATCTCACGCCCGCGCTCCAGCGTGACGCCAAATAGCGAAATAGCGGGCAACCCGCCGCGCCCCGTATGTCCGCCCAGAGTCTCCGACGTTCCGAAAAGAAAATACAAGCTGATTCCCCATGCGATCGTGCCAAGCGGCAAGTAATGGCCCGATAGCCGCAGCGTGATCAAACCAAGGGCGCCGGCGATCGCGACTGTCAGCAAGAAGCCCGCAATCAACGCGAGCCACGGCGACGCGCCCAACCACCCAAGGCTGCTTGGCAGCTCGGTCGACGTCGTCAGGACTGCGGTCGTGTATGCGCCCACGCCAACGAACGCAGCCTGCCCGAACGAAGTCAGTCCGCTGACTCCCGTCAGCAGTACGAGCCCAAGCACCACCAGCGAAGCCAGCCCGATGTAGTTGAGCAGCGTGATCGAGAACTCCGATAGCACCAGCGGTGCAACCAGCAGGCAAACTACCAGCGCCGCAACAAACCACGCCGGCTTTGAGTCCAGCTTCATTCGCCGACTTTCATTCGTCATCCTCCACATGATGCGTACGCAGCGAGCGCCACAACAGCACAGGAATGATCATGGTGAACACGATCACTTCCTTGTGTGCACTGGCCCAGAATGACGAAAACGATTCGATCAATCCGACCAATAAGGCGCCGAGTGCCGCAATCGGATAACTTGCGAGGCCGCCGATGATCGCCGCAACGAATCCCTTTAGCCCAATCAGAAAACCAGTGTCGTAGTAGATCGTCGTGATCGGTGCGATCAGGATGCCCGACACCGCTCCGATCAAAGCGCACAGGAAAAACGACAGCTTGCCGGCGAACTCGGTCGGAATTCCCATCAGTCGCGCCCCGAGCCGGTTGATCGCGGTCGCGCGCAAGGCCTTTCCGTATACCGTGTGGTCGAACAAAACGCTGAACGCGACGATCAACAGAAGCGAGCAGCCAATCACCCACAGCGATTGCGCGCTCGCGGTCAGTGTTCCGAGAGTGACCGTCCCGTCGGAGAACGCCGGCGTGCGCGAGCCCTCGGCGCCGAACACCAGCAAGCCCAAGCCGACCATCACCACATGCACGGCCACTGACACGATCAGCAGCATCAGCACCGATGCTTCGGCGAGAGGTTGATACGCAAGCCGGTAAACCATTGGGCCCATCGGCACGATGATGGCAAGCGCGAGTGCAACCTGTGCCACCATCGGCAACGCTTGCAGCGGAGCGAACTTCAGCAGCGCAAACAACGCTATTGGATAGGCGAGGTTCCACGCGAGCATTGACGGCACGCTTTGCCAGCGTCGCTTTCTCGCGGCGGAAATCAGTTCTGCGCACGCCACCAAACCGCCGGCGATCAACAGCAGGACCACCGTTCCCGGTAGCCTTCCAGCTTGCAACGCAACCAGCGTCAGCGCCCCATAGGCAACGAATTCGCCCTGAGGGATGAAGATCACGCGCGTGACGGAGAACGCGAGGACCAGCGCGAGCGCCAGAAGCGCGTAGATCGCGCCGTTGGTGATGCCGTCCTGGGCGAGCAGCAGCGCGATATCAAGATTCATGAAAAAAAGCCGCGACTTAGTCGCGGCCTCATCGGTTGGCCTGTAAGGCTTTTACTTCTGCATCACCCACTTGCCGTCCACAATCTGAACCATCACGGCCGCGCGCTGGTCGAGCCCGAGATGATCATTTGCGCTCATGTTAAAGATGCCGTGCGCGCCCGCGGCATTTTTGACGCCTTCGAGCGCGTCACGCAGAGCGGCGCGAAACTCCTTGGTGCCGGGTTGACCTTTCTTCAGCGCGACCGGAATTGCCTGTTGCAGCAGCACGCCGGTATCCCACGCGTGCGCGCCGAAGGTCGATACGCTGCCCTTGCCCTGCGCAGCCTCATACGCGGCGACGTACGCAGTTGCACTCTTTTTAACCGGATGATCATTCGGCAATTGTTCGGTGACCAGCACCGGGCCGGCGGGCAGGAAGGTGCCCTCGCAATCCTTGCCGCACACACGCAGGAAGTCATTGTTGGCGACCCCGTGCGTCTGATAAATCTTGCCAGCGTAGCCGCGCTCTTTCAGTGTTTTCTGCGGCAATGCAGCCGGAGTGCCAGAACCCGCAATCAAAATCGCATCGGGTTTCGCGCCGACCAGCTTCAGCACCTGCCCGGTGACGGAGGTATCTGCGCGCTGATAGCGCTCGTTACCGACGATCTTTACTCCGCGCGCCTCGGCAAGATTGGAAAACTGCGTCCACCAACCCTCTCCATAAGCGTCAGCGAATCCAATGAAGCCGACTGTCTTGACTCCCTGACCCAGCATGTGGCCCAAGATCACGAGTGCCATTTGCTGATCGTTCTGCGGCGTTTTGAACACCCAGCGCCGCTTGGCATCGACCGGCTCTACGATGCGGCTCGATGCGGCCATCGAGATCATCGGCGTTTCGCTTTCGGCGGCCACATCAATCATCGCGAGTGAATTCGGCGTGACTGTGGAACCCACCAGCACATCGACCTTGTCTTCGCTGATCAGCTTGCGTGAGTTGCGCACGGCCGTCGTCGTGTCGGAGGCATCGTCCAGCACGATATAGGTCACTTTCTTGCCGCCGATTGTTTGCGGCAGCAGCGGAAACGTATTGCGCTCGGGAATGCCGAGCGACGCCGCTGGACCGGTGGCCGACAGCGTGACCCCGACCTTGATGTCCTGAGCGGCAGCGGCGCTGATGCCAACGGCGGCAGCAAGCGCCATGATTGTTTTGATGGATTTCATTTGTCTCCTCTTGATTGTTAACGAATATCAACACGCATCTACGCAAACGCATCTAAGCAAAATCAGACCCGCTCAACAAGCAGGGCGATACCCTGCCCCACCCCGATACACATGGTTGCGACGGCATAGCGCCCGCCAGTAACTTTGAGCTGCCGCGCCGCGGTGAGCACAAGCCGCGCACCGGAAGCGCCGAGCGGATGCCCCAGCGCAATCGCACCGCCGTTCGGATTCACGTGCGGCGCATCGTCCGGCAAACCAAGTTGTCGCGTCACCGCAAGCGCCTGCGCTGCGAACGCCTCGTTTAACTCGATCACATCGATATCGGCAATCTTCAGCTTGCAACGCCCGAGCAATTTCTGCGTCGCCGGCGCCGGCCCGATGCCCATAATGCGCGGCGGCACGCCGGCGGTCGCGACACCGCGTAGACGCGCGATCGGATTCAATCCGTACTT
>DATLOA010000312.1:0-9386 GCA_035536515.1 Burkholderiaceae bacterium
GATTCATGTTGCCGGCGATCGGCTCGACGATCACGCACGCAATGTCGTTTGCGTGCTGCTTAAATGCGTCGCGCAATTGCTGCGCGTCGTTGTAGTCGAGCACCAGCGTGTGCTGCGTAATGTCCGCGGGAACGCCCGCGCTGCTCGGATGGCCGAATGTGAGCAGCCCCGAGCCCGCTTTGACGAGCAGGCTGTCGGCGTGGCCGTGATAACAGCCTTCGAACTTGATGATCTTGCGCCGATTGCCGTTGCCCGCTGCGCCGCGCGCAAGGCGGATCGCGCTCATTGCCGCTTCGGTCCCCGACGACACCAGCCGCACCTGCTGCATCGACGGCACAAGTCTGATCAACGTCTCTGCCATTTCAACTTCTGCTTCGGTAGGAGCGCCGAACGAAATGCCGCGCGACAAAGCGTCGCGCATCGCGCTCACCACGGCCGCGTGCGCGTGGCCGAGGATCATCGGACCCCACGAGCCGATGTAGTCGATATAACGTGTGCCTTCCGCGTCCCAAAAGTACGGGCCCGCCGCGCGCTCGATAAAGCGCGGCGTGCCGCCGACCGAGCGGAACGCGCGCACGGGTGAGTTCACGCCGCCAGGGATCGAGCGCTGCGCGCGCGCGAACAGTTGTTCGTTGCGTGTCATGTGTGCGACCTGCCTTGTCCTTCGTCGAATCGGCGGACCAAATCGCGGGCCGCCTGCGCCGGATCCTCTGCGCCGAAGATTGCGTCGACGACCGCCGCTGCGTGCGCACCGGCGGCAGCGATGTCCGCGACGTTCTTAACATTGATGCCGCCGATCGCGATGATGCGCTGTCGCGGCCAAGTGGCGCGCGCCTCCGTAAGCAGCGACAACGGAGCGCGCACTGCGGCCGGCTTGGTGAGTGACGCGAACATCGAGCCGAATGCAATCGCATCGGCACCGGCCGCGATCGCTAGGCGCGCACTTTCGAGCTGGTTGTAGCAGGACACGCCGATCAGTTGATGCGGCAGTCGGCGCCGCGCGTCCGCGATATCTCCGTCGTCGCGGCCCAGGTGCACGCCGTCAGCGTCGGCGCTGATAGCAATCTCAATATTGTCGTTGACGATCAAAAGCGCACCGGCAGCGCGTGTCACGACGACGAGCTGAGATACGCGCTCCCGGCGCTGCGCGTCATCGGCTGTCTTGTCGCGATACTGAACGGCGCGCACTCCTGCGTCCAACGATTGTTTGACGATGCGTAGCACTTCATCGAAGCCGCGCTTTGCATCCGGCGTTAGCAAGTAAATGCCCGCCAGCCGAGTTGCTGCACGCGTCATCGGCTGCGACTAAGAAACGCGCGCAGGCGCGCCGTTGCTCGCTGGTGCATAGGACTGAAGGCGTAACGCAAAATGGGGTAGCGGTAAGTGGGTAGCGGATACCTGTGATGCCACGTTATGATCGCTCGCTAACCTCTTGATTTTAGCCGTCGCGTTCGTGCTTTTTAAGTGTCTTCAAAACGTCGGCTCCAGTTTGTAAACCGATGGCAACCGGCGCGGCGATGAAAACCTGGATGTGTCTCATCTGTGGCTGGATCTATGACGAGGCAGCGGGGGTTCCGGACGCAGGAGTCGCGGCGGGCACGCGGTGGGAAGACATTCCGCCGAATTGGACGTGTCCCGAGTGTGGAGCGCGCAAGGAAGATTTCGAAATGGTTGAAATCTGACCCCGGAACCTCGGTATTCGGCGCTGAGCGCGAGCCATTGTCGCGTACAACGCAGGCTCGGTGACAAGCGTGAAATGGGTAGCAACCAATGCCGGCACTGGATGTTTCGGAAATCCGCGGAAAGAAAGTGATGGTGATCGACGACTCGAACACCATCCGCCGCAGCGCGGAGATTTTTCTTTCGCAGGCGGGCTGTCAAGTAATACTCGCACAGGACGGCTTCGAGGCGCTTTCAAAGATCAACGACCATCAACCCAACATCATTTTCTGCGACATTTTGATGCCGCGTCTTGATGGCTATCAGACGTGCGCGCTTATCAAGCGCAGTCCGCGCTTTCATAAAACGCCAGTGGTGATGCTGTCTTCAAAAGACGGATTGTTCGACCGCGCGCGCGGACGTATGGTCGGCTCCAGCGAATATCTGACGAAGCCATTTACGAAGGACAGCCTGCTGACCGCCGTGCGACAGCATTCGATGCAGTAGTGCGGACAAGAAGCGGTGAAGCTTCGGGGAGAGCCATGCCGATCAAGAAAGTATTAATCGTCGACGATTCACCGACGGAGCGTCACGTTTTGACCGAAATGCTGACGAAGCAGGGCTATGCCGTATCGACCGCGGAAAACGCCGACGAAGCAATGGTGAAGGTTAAGACGTTGATACCGGATTTGATTCTGATGGACGTGGTGATGCCCGGACAAAACGGCTTTCAACTGACTCGTGCGCTTTCGAAGGATCCGGTAACGCAGAACATCCCGATCATCATGTGCACGAGTAAGAACCAGCAGACCGATCGCATTTGGGGGCTGCGGCAGGGTGCGCGTGACTACGTCGTCAAGCCGGTTAAGGCCGACGAGCTCCTTGAAAAGATCGCTGCGTTTAACTAGCCATGAGCTAGGCGCAAGAGACTTGAATCATGGCCACCAGCGGCGAAGCAACCAACCGGCAGCTTGTCAAACTGCGCGAATTCTCTACGCAGCTGGCGCAGCGTCTGAAGGAGGCGCCCAACAAGCCGGTCGAGCCTACGAGGCTGGCGGTGCGCATAGGCTCCGAAAATTATCTGGTCGAAATGGCGCTTGCCGGCGAGATTGTCAGCCTGCCTGATATCTCACCGGTGCCATGGACGCGGCCGTGGTATCGCGGGCTCGCAAACGTGCGCGGAAGATTGATCGGCGTAGTCGACTTGATGCACTTGATGGGCCGCGAGCCGTTGTCGGCCGAACAGACGCAGCAGGTTCTCGTGTTCGGCGAAGCGCTCGGCGTCAATGCGGGCATCTTGGTGACGCGCGCCTTTGGCATTCGAAATTTGAAAGATCTGACCCCGCTCGAAGACGCGGCGCCTGCGGGCAGCGCCAGTTGGGAGCATGGGCGTTATCGGGACAACGATGGCTTGACGATGAGGACACTCGAACTGCGCGAGTTGGCTACGTCAACGCAGTTCGCAGCAATCGCGGTGTGAGTATGCAGAAGCAGTCAGGGGCAATAAGACGACCGCTGGCAACTTGAAGGCGGCGATACGATGCGGCCCGACTTCGGGCCGCACGTGGTAGGTCGGAGCTGTAAAGGCGGAGGGTTAGATGGCACTCGACATGGGACCGGTAGCACTTAAGAAAAGGCCGAAGGAGCGATCGAGCCGTCGCGGCGATCCGTTTCGCGCGTCGACGACGACGTCCGCGCTAAACACGATCTCGCCTCGAACGACGGTGTCCGAGCCGGCACCGAAGACGGTGATGCTAGAGCGACCAGGCAGCCAGGGCCGTGCGATGCGCTTGATGGACCGCCTGGTCGAAATGCGGCTGCCGGTCATCGGTAATCGGGCCGTCAACACGCAGGTTCAGATCTTGTTAGCGCTGCTTGTGGTTTGCCTGTTGCTGTTCATACTTGTGTTGTTCATCGACAACCGAGCCGCAGGCAACGGTGCCATGCAGATCGAAATCGTCGGCGACACGCTGATGCACACGCAGCGGCTGGCGAAAGCAGCGCCGAACGCCGTCGGTGGCAACCGCAGCGCTTTCGTCGAAGTGAAGGAGAGCCGGGATGCGATTGCCGGCAATCTCGAAGCTCTGACCAAGGGCGATGACAAGCGTGGACTTACAGCGACCGCCAGCGACGCGATCCGGCCTGAGCTCGACAAGTTGATTGGCAACTGGCGCGCGAGCGAATCCGCCGCGTCGGTCATTCTGGGCAACGAAAAAATATTGCTGGCGTTCGGGGACGTGATCAAGAAGATCAACGATGCGAGCCCGCGCCTGCAGCAGTTGACTGAAGAAATCATGGCGCTGAAGCTGCAAGTAGGTGCGCCGTCGCGTGAAGTTGCTACTGCCGGCCAGCTTGTGACGCTGACGCAACGGCTCGGCAAGAGCGCCAATTCACTAGTCGCGGGCAACGTAGCGAACGCCGAAGTGGCTTTGACGCTTGGGCGCGATATCAATCAGTTTCGCGATCTGACGCAAGCGCTGCTGTCGGGCAGCGAGGCATTGCGCATCGGCGCGGTGACTGATAATGAAGCGCGCACGCGGCTGCAGGAGCTGCTGAAAGTCTACGGCGAGTTTCAGAAGTCGATCGAAGGAGCGCTAGGCAGCCTGCAGGCAATTGTGCAGGCCAAAGAAGCGGAGCTCGGCATCCTGCGCGATTCCGAAATGCTGCGCCAGCAGGTTGGCGAACTGGGCGGGCTTTACAGCAACGCGCAACGCGCGCGTCTGTTGAACTTCATATTGCTGGTGCTTTTCGGTAGCGCGTTTTTAACGGCGGGCCTTGCGATTTTCAAGGTGCTGCTGGAAGACACTCGGCAGCGCGCTTCGGAAGCGAACGTACAGCGCATGCAGGCCGAGCGTCTCGAGCAGGACGCGAAGAAGACCAACGACGTGAATCAGGCTGCGATTTTGCGGCTGATGAACGAGTTGCAGGAAGTCGCCGACGGTAATTTGACCGTGCAGGCGACTGTGTCGGAAGACATCACCGGCGCCATCGCGGACTCGGTCAATTACACGGTCGAGGAATTGCGTGGCCTGGTCGGCCGCATCAACAACACGGCAGAGCAGGTCAACACTGCATCGACGCAAGCGCGCGACATCGCAACCCGATTGTTGACCGCCTCTGAAGCGCAATCGCAGGAAATCAAGGATACCGGCGATAAGGTTTTGAAGATGGCGTCGCAGATCAACGACGTCTCGAAGAATGCGGGCGAGTCGGCCAAGGTCGCGCGCGCTTCGCTCGAAGCCGCCGAGCGCGGGCAGCGCGCGGTGTTCAACCAGATCAGCGGTATGAACGAAATTCGCGAGCAGATTCAGGAAACCGCGAAGCGCATCAAGCGACTTGGTGAATCGTCGCAGGAGATCGGCGAGATCGTTGAGCTGATCACCGACATCACCGAGCAGACCAACGTGCTCGCGTTGAACGCCGCGATTCAAGCGGCGTCGGCCGGTGAAGCGGGACGTGGTTTCTCGGTCGTCGCGGAAGAGGTGCAGCGGCTGGCGGATCGCTCGGCCGAAGCCGCCAAGCAGATCGGCGCGCTGGTGCGCACGATTCAGACCGATACGCAGGACGCGGTCGCGGCGATGGAAAAGAGCACGCAGGGTGTGGTCGAGGGCGCGAAGCTGTCGGACGCGGCGGGTAACGCGCTGTCGGACATCGGGCGGGTCTCGCGCCAGCTGACCGATCAGGTAGAAAAAATCGCATCGGCCACCAACGATCAGGCGCAGTCAGCTGGCGGCGTTGCTCATTCGATCGAAAGAATTTTGACGGTGACCGAACAGACATCGCAGGGCACGCGCCAGGCGGCGCAGTCGATTGGTCAGCTCGCCACGCTGGCTCGCGAATTGAAGGCATCGGTGGCGCGCTTCCGCGTCGGGTAAACATTCATGGCCGAAAAACACGATCCGAATCAACTTGTCGGTGCCGCACCGGACATCGCGCCGCTAGCTTGGGTCATCGACGAGATTCGAAATTCTCTGACGGAATCGGTCAACGGACTGAAGGCGTTTGTTGCGAACAAGCAGGATGTCGACCAGGTACGCAATGCGCGCAACCAGATTCATCAAGCGAACGGCGCGCTGCAGTTGCTCGACCTACGCGGCGTCGCTCTGGTGACCGAAGCGATCGAGCATCTAACTCGCCGCTTCGAAACCGATCCAAAGGAATGTTCGCCGGCGCCGATTCGCATTATCGAAACTGCGCTTTCGGCCGTGATGGCGTATTTGGAGGGGCTGCTCTCGGGCCGGCCGAATCAGCCGATCAGGCTGTATCCATACTACCGTGATGTGCTCCTTCTAAATCAAGCTAGCCGCGTTCATCCAGCCGATCTGGTGTTTCCCGACCTGTCACGCCGGCCTGCGTTTCATCAAATCGAGGCGCGCAACTTCACGCCGCGGCAGTTGCGTGACCGTCGTGCGCGGTTTGAGTTGGGTCTGCTCGGCTTCCTGCGTAACTCGGACGACGCGGCGCCGCGCAAGCGCATGCGCGAAGCGCTGTCGGATCTCGAGCACATGCCGCAACGTGGTTTGGCGCGCAGTTTCTGGTGGATCGCGCGGGGGCTGCTGGAAGCACTCGAGGCCGGCGCAGTGGCTGTCGATGTGGATCTGAAGCGTGTGCTGGCAAGGCTCAATTTGCAGCTGCGCCGAATGATCGAGGGCGGCGGCGCCGTCGCCGAGCGCTTGATGGTCGACACGTTGTACTACGTCGGACGCGCCGAAGGTGCGTTGCCGCGTGTGGCGGAGGTCAAGCGCCTGTATGGGCTGGATGCGCTGATACCGGCTGACTTCGAGCGCGCGAGCTTGACCGCGCTCGACGCCGATGCGCTGCGCGCGCTGAAAGAAGCGCTGGTGCAGGCAAAGCAGCTGTGGGGGCAGATCGTCGCCGGTGCCGCGGAGATTTCTAAGTTCGAGCACGAAATTGCTCTTGCGCGCGAGACGTCGCACAAGTTGCACGCACGGCCGCTGGTCGCGACGATAGAAGCAATCAGTCGCGTAACCAAGGATTTTGCCGGCTTAGCGCCGAACTTGCGCGAGGCGGTCGGGCTTGAAGTTGCTTCGGCCTTGTTGTTCATTGATCTTGGCGTCGAAGAGCTGCCGCAGATCGAGGCGGAATACGAAGGGCGTGCGCTGCAGGTCATTGACCGGCTTGCAAAAGCGCGCAACGGTCAGGTATTGCCTCAGGCGGGTCCGTGGATGTCCGAGCTGGCGCGGCGAGCCCAGGATCGATTGACGATGGGCACGGTGGTCGCCGAAACGCAGGCGACGCTGCGTGACATCGAGCAGCGTCTCGACAGATTCTTTCGCAATCCGCTCGAGCGCTCTGATCTGCCGGCGACCACTGCTATGTTCGATCAAGTGTGCGGCGTGCTCTCATTGCTGGGCTACGACGAGCCGGTTGCAGCGCTACGCAATGTGCAAGCATCCATTGCACGCTTCGCCGATGCCACCGTCGCACCGGAGCCCGATGCGTTCGGACGTATCGCGCAAAACCTCGGTGCGATCGGATTTTTTGTCGAGAGCGTCGGCCAGGATGCCGACCGTCCGCGTGGGATGTTTCGCTACGACCCTGCGACCGGAATGTTCAGCGCCGACCTCGGCCAGCTGCAGGGTGCCGACACCGTCACGGCACCGGCTGACGACGACTTCATCGCGCCGCGCACGGTGGACATTCGTTTACCCGCCCGGCGTGGGGACAACGTTGAAACCGCTGCGGTCAAGACGCTCGAAGCCGCACATGCGCAGGCCACGCGACTGCTGCAAGTGGCTGGCGATGCGCGCGCGATCGAAGAGCTCGAGCGCCTGCTGCCGACGCTCGCAAACGAAGCCGACTTGCTCGACAACGACCCGCTGAAGCAAAACGCGGCGCGTGCATCGCAGCTGTTGGAACAATTGAAAGAAACGTATCGGCGCGAAGACGCGGCCGAGCTTGAGCAGTTGCTGGCGCCGGCGCGCGCGCCGGAAACGCCGAAGCCCACCGCGCCGATGCCGGTATCGGAGGCGGCAGCCGACAACGAGCTGCGCCAGATTTTCGTCGAGGAAGCGCGAGACGTGCTCGACAGCATCATCGAGCAGCTAGAGATGCTGCGTACGACACGCGAAGATCAGGCGACGCTGACGACAGTGCGGCGCGCGTTCCATACGCTTAAGGGCTCGAGCCGCATGGTCGGCTTCAAGACTGTCGGCGAAGGTGCGTGGGCCGTCGAGCAATGTTTCAATCTGTGGCTGGCGCAGGAGCGCGCAGCGAGCGACGATCTGCTCGATCTTGCCGACGGCGCACAACGCGTGATTCGCGACTGGATAAGCCAGATTGCGCGCAACCCCGCGGCCGAGCCCGATCCGATACCGTTGGTGCGATCGGCGCAGGCCGTGCGCGAAGGCGGTGCGTTCGAGTATGCGCACGCGTTGCCGGGGATGCCCGCTGTCCCAAAGCCTGACGGCAGCGCGCCGGCAGTGGTCATTGACGCGCTGCCTGCACCAACCGAAAACGAAGGCGTTCCAGTGCCTGCCGCCGCTACGGAATTCGGCAATCTGCATCTAGTCGATGAACCGGCTGTCACCGACGAAGAATCGCCCGCGGCCCACGCCACGCCGGGCTCGCCATCTGAGAGCGAAACGCCGAGAGCGTCGGCGGCGGTCGAATCCGGCCGGCCGCCGGCAGCAGAAGAACCCGGCAGCGAAGACATCAAGCGCGTTGGACCGCTTGAGATCAGTCATGGGTTGTACTCGATCTTTCTGACTGAGGCTGACGAGTGCATTCGCGTACTGGCCAACGATATTGCCGAATGGCGGTACGAACCCGCGCGCGGTGTCACGCCGAACATCATGCGACGTGCGCATTCGCTGTCCGGTATCTCCAAGACGGTCGGACTGGCGCCAGTGGTTTCGATCGCCGAGCCGCTAGACGACTTGATGCGCACACTGACGATGCTGGGGCCACGGCACCATCTAGCGCTGACGGCGACGCAGTTCGACACGCTCGAGCGCGTGACCGATCGCGTGCGAGGCATGCTGCACCAGTTTGCCGCCGGCATTTATCCCGACGAAGCGCCGCTCGACGCGGGGGCTTTACATGATCTGGTGTCGGTCGTGCGCGCGCATAGCGCATTGCATGACGATGCGCACCCCGGCTCCGCACTGCACTTGGTTCAGGTCGATGCGGCGGTCGATGATGAGGTGCTTGAGCCGGACACGGTTGAGATCGTTGAGCCCGCACAGGCGATCGCCGATGAAATGGACAAGGCCGACGGCGCACAGTCGCCTGCGGTCGAAGAGAAAGCGGACGGTGCTGCCGAGCCCGCCGCGCAAACCAACGCTTCGTTTGTCGAGCGCAGGGCTGTCCCCAGAAAGGACCCAGACGCTGATGCCGCAGTAGATGCTGCGGCAGAGGCAGAGCAACCGGCAGCGCCGCGACTGCACGATGAGCTTGACGCCGAACTCCTGGAGATCTTTCTGACGGAGGCCGCCGAGCTGTTGCCGTCGGTAGCAACCAACCTGCGCGGCCTAGCGGCCAACCCAAATGATGGCGAGCTCGCGCGCGATCTGATGCGCAAGCTGCATACGGTCAAGGGCAGCGCCCGCATGGCCGGCGCGATGCGCCTCGGTGAGGCGGTGCACGAGATGGAAACACGCATCGAGGCTGCCATGCAACTCGCTGACGTGCCGCCAATCATCATCGACGATCTGCATTCGCAGTATGACCACGCGATGGTGCTGTACGACGAGCTGCAAAATCCG
>DATLOA010000313.1:0-2386 GCA_035536515.1 Burkholderiaceae bacterium
AGCACGGTCGCACTGGTTTGGTTTGTTAACAAAGCGTCCGCTACAAAGGCGTGCCCACCGCCTGCAACTGACGCGAGGCGCGGGCGTCGCGCACGGCTGAGACGATCACACCGGCTCCGTAAACACTCAGAATCAGCGACACGACGCCATGATCCGTCAATCGGAGGCCGGTCGGTGCGCCGATCCAATCCGTTGACGCGTGATACGCAACAAGCGCGATGTAGGCGCCAGTGGTGGCGCCCAAAATCATATGCACGATGCGCTCGGCGCGTGACAGACGCCGAGTGCGGTCCTCCACGACTGCATCAATCAACGTGATCGCGTACTCGATTGCAAAGACTGCGAGTAATAGCCACGCAAACGCACCGTGCCATTCGAACCAAGCGACGCCGATGAAGATGACGGCGTACAGAAATGATCGAGTCGAATGCACCTGCAGCTCGCCGGCGGCCCATGGCTGCTTAGGAAGTCGCGCCTGCCATTCGTGGCAATAAAGCGTGTCCAACCCACCCAGTGCACCGTGGATAACTAGAACAACCAACGCGAAATCAAGCGCTGACATCAGAGGCAATGACCATTCAAGTGGTCACGATGGCTTCGCGACCATCAGATAAAAAACAATCACCAAGGATACGAAGGCCGGTATACCCAGCAGTACCCAGATGCGCTCATAGTTCCAATATTGGCTCGGCAGCGTTGCAGCATTTGTCGCCACCGCCTCGCGAGCGAGGTTGCGCAGCTTCATCTGAATCCACACTACAGGCAGCCAGCATGCGCCGGCCACGAAGTAGAGCGCGAACGACACCCATATCCAACGTGCGGTTAACGGTATTCCTGCCAAATGCATCATCATCAACCCCGAGAGCGGCTGAAATACGACAGTCGTCGCCGTAAACAGCCAATCGGCGATCACAACGTAGTGACTCACGACGGCAATCGCCCGCACATCCCCGCTGCGGTTGGTAAAGAACATAAAGAACGCCGTGCCCAGCCCGGTGCCGAACAGAAGTGTCGACGACAGGATATGCAGCCATTTCCAGATCTGATATTCCATCACCGCTCCTCCACGAACGCGAGCAACAGCAACGCTGACAGTATCGGCAGGTTTTTCAACACTGGACCATAAGGATGTGCCCAAAACTCAGGCAGCCACACACTGATGATCACTGTATAGCCAACAATCAACGCGATCTGCGACCACCACAGCAGGCGTGAGGGAGCCACCAGCGACGCGACACCCAACGCAATGTCGAGTATCGCGGCCCCGATCAGAGCGGCAGTGGCGAATGTTCCGGTGATACCCGTTCGGGCAAGCAGCGCATAACTGTCCGCAACCGGATAAACGGCAATCGAAACGATTCCCGTGACGATCCACATCGCTGCAATTGCCAGCCGCAACAAAGGGAACAGCCAGTTGAGTTGCGCCCGACGACGCGCCATCGACGCAATATGGCGTGGGATAAAGTTAGCGATTGACCGCGGCGCTGCACCCAGGATTCGCTGCGTATCTGCTCCATCCGACACGTTGCCTCGCTCGAGCATGGCCAGCGTCTCGTTATCAAGCAGTGCTGCAGGCAATATCTTTCCAAGTGATGCAGCCGCGCGTACCCATGCAATCGGAATTAGCAGAAAACGAATATGCGGGCGGCCGAGCGCGCGTGCTAGCGAAGCAAGATAGTCGCGCAGAGTCGTCGGCTCCGCGCCGACGAGCGCAATGCGTGCGGTACGCCAGCGATCGCGCTCCAGCAATGCGACGATGCAAGCCACCAGATCGTCCAGGTGGATCGGCTGTATGCGCTGCATGCCGTCGCCTGGCAGCGGGATCCATGGCAGCGACGCCAGCGTGTCGAACAGCCGAGCGCTTTCACCGCCGGGCCCGTACACCAGCGATGGCTGCACGATCACCGAAGAGATGGGCTGTGCCGTCAGGAATTCGTCCGCCAAACGCTTGCTGCTGTGATAAGCGCTGATCGCATCCTCATCTGCACCGAGCGCGGAAATCTGAATGACTCGCGTCACCCCGGCATCGACGCACGCCGCAAATAAGGCGCGCGGCGCTCGCACGTGCAAGGCGTCGAATGTTTGGCTACCGCGCTCACGCAGGATGCCTACCGCATTGACGACGGCATCGATGCCGGTCAGCTTTGATCGCCATGTTGCCGGATCAAAGTCGCGCGTGAAATCCACGTCCATCGTTTCTTTACTCTGCGCGGCATGGCTACCGCGAGTGCCTTCGATGACACGGTGTCCGGCAGAGCGGAGCGCATCGACCACCGCGCTGCCGATGAAACCGCTCGCACCTGTTACCAAGACGTTCATCAAACCTCTTGAGAAGTCGCGCATCGGCGCGGTGGAACGCAGCGGGCACTTTTTATGCCACGCAAGC
>DATLOA010000314.1:0-3546 GCA_035536515.1 Burkholderiaceae bacterium
TTCGATTCGTCCTGGGAAAAACGCAAGGATGAAATATTGGGCCGCCTGGTCAACGAACTCGGCATCAATCGCGTGCGGATCGAGATCAAGAGCGGCGTCGAAAATCCGATCGACTACTGGGCGCGCTTTCGGAACCAGGAGATCGGGTACGCGGAGTACCGGCGCCACTACTACGAAAAGATCAACGACAACGACGATCCAAATGCAGCAAGTAAATCCGGCTTTCAGTTTTCGATGCTGGATTACCAAGTCGAAAACATTGTGGTGCCGCTGGCCAAGCTGCTCGAATCCCGGGGTGAAAAGCTTTACGTCAATCTCACGTACGTCGACTTCGTGCCGCCTGCGCACAGGGGCAATTTGTCGCATGCGTTAAAGCCGGAGGAGTACGCCGAGCTGATTCACGCGACATTCGATCACCTGAAGCGGCGCCATGGCCTGACTCCCGATGCCCTCGGAGTCACTCTGGAGCCGGAAAACACCGAACATTGGCGCGGAAGGCAGATCGGCGCCGCACTGGTCGCCGCTGCAAGGAGGCTTAAGCAGGCAGGCTTCACGCCCGAATTCATCGCGCCGTCGACGACTGCTGCCAGCGCGGCGCCAGTATATTTCGACGAGATCGTGAAGGTCCCGGGGGCGGCGGAGCTGATGTCGGAGTTTTCCTATCACCGGTATCGCGATTCGTCGGTGAGGGACGTGCTGCCGGAGATTGCAAGAAGAGCGAAGAAGTATGGGCTGCGAACCGGCATGCTCGAGCACGTCGCAGGAAATGTGGCCGAGCTGCATGCTGATCTGACCGTCGCGAACGCATCCGCCTGGCAGCAGTACGGTATCGCCGCTGAGCTTCGGATGTCGGACAGGGACAAAGGCGCCCACTACTACAACCTTGAGTTCACCCGTGCTGGTCCCGTGTTGAAGATGGCGGAGCGCACGCGCGGCCTGGCGCAGTATTTTCGATTCATTCGTGCTGGCGCCACGCGCATCGGCGCCGCATCGACCAGCGCCGATCACTTGCCTGTCGCCTTCAAGAATTCGAATGGGATGCACGTGGTGGTCGTGCAAGCCGACCGCGCAGGAGCGATCAACGTCGCGGGTTTGCCGGCCGGTGATTACGAAACTCAGTACACAACGGCGACCGAGACAGCCGTCAACGTGCCGGTGATCAATATCGCAGCGGGTGGCGTGCTGACAGCGCGTCTCCCAGCCAAAGGCGTCGTCACCGTCTACCAAAGGAATGCTCGTTGAGTGCAGTGGGCAAGAACTTGACAAGCGTTGGATCTCCGCGCGATGCGGCAACGGAAACTCCGTTAACGAACTTCTCGAGCGTTTCCTCTCGTGAGTGGTTATGGCTTGGGGCAATACTGGCGGTCGCCTTTGCACTGCGTCTTTTCAAGCTCGACGCTGCTCTTTGGTACGACGAGATCGATACCCTGGTGCACTACGCGCGCCTTCCGACGGTTGAATTGCTGACGACCTATCCCTCGCTGAATCACCACGTGCTATTCACGCTCGAGGCAAAGGCTGCGATTGCGCTGTTCGGTGAAAGCGCCTGGGCGCTGCGGTTTCCGGCGTTCGTGTTTGGCGTGGCAAGCATTTGGGGACTGTGGTTGGTTGCCAGGCAGGCTGTGTCGCCGTGGGAGACCCGCCTCAGCGTACTTCTGCTTGCGGTGTCATATCACCACGTTTGGTTTTCGCAGAACGCCCGCGGCTACACCGGCCTTCTCTTCTTCGGTCTCATCGCGACGTACTTCCTGATTCGCGCAACGGGGGGTGCAACATGGAAAACGTGGACGGCCTATGGAATCGTGAGTGCGCTCGCGATTTACACACACCTGTCGGCTGTCCTGTTCGTCGCATCTCACTTCATCGTTTGTCTCGGGATTGCTGTCCACGGTCGCTTCGTAGTGGAGCGCGGGGGCGGGCGAAACCCGGGACTTGTGCTTCCGTTGTACGGCTTCGCTCTGGCCGGATTGCTCGCACTGCTTCTGTACGCGCCGCTGATAACGCAGTTGATCGACACATTTACACAGGTCGCCGCCCAGCCGTCCCCTGAAATCGCCGCTTCGATTGCCGAGTGGAAGAGCCCGCTGTGGATGGTGAGCGAGATCGCTCGCAGCCTGGGACCCGTGCTTGGTCTTGCGTTACCGATCGTGCTGGTCGTCGTTGTCGTCGGCATGGCAAGCTTGAGCAAGAGCGCACCCATCCTGCCGGCAATCTTTGTGGTTCATGTGGCGCTGACGCTCGCCATTCTCGTCGTCGGCAACATGCGTGTGTGGCCGCGCCATTTCTTCATCGACATCGGATTCATCTGCATCTTCCTTGTCCACGGAACCTTCGTGCTGAGCCGAGTCACCGCGGACTTTCTTGGCCGGCATTTCAATAAGAGTATTGACGCCCGGGTGTTCGCGATCGCTGGTACTGCTCTGGGAATCTGCGCATCGCTCGTTCTCCTGCCGAGAAACTATCTGTACCCCAAGCAAGATTTCCTGGGTGCACGGAATTTCGTGGAAACGAATCGCACGGCCGCGTCTGCCGTCGCCACGCTTGGCCTTGCTGCCATGCCTTTCGCGGACTACTACGCGCCTCACTGGAAACAGGTCGATTCTTTGGAGGAGATTCAGGGTCTTCGACAGTCGCACGGCCAGGTCTGGCTCGTCTACGCGTTTCCGGGCGTCACCGAGCGTCGCTACAAGGAAATTGTCGACTACCTTTCAATCAAGTTCGAAAGAGTCAAGCGCTTTCAAGGCACCCTCGGGGGTGGAGATGTCCTTGTATTTAGGTCGAGGCCGTAGCGATGATTAACCGCCCCGGATTGGAGGCCGGACCCATGGCGACCACGATCGCGAGCGTTCCGAAGGTAGTTGGCGGCTTGGTCGCGCACGATCCGGAGAGGTTCGATCTGACCATTGTCATTCCGGCCTACAACGAAGAGGGTGCAGTCGCGACGACTGTTGACCGAATCCGCACCACACTGGCGAGCCTTCCGCTTCGGTTCGAAATCGTCGTCGTCGACGACGGCTCGAAAGACAAAACGAGGCACGAAGCGCAGCGCGCTGGCGCGCGAGTGATTGCTTCAAGCGCAAACGGGGGTTACGGCTGGGCACTCAAGCGGGGCATCGCCGCCAGCGATTCGGAGTACGTCGCGATCATTGACGCCGACGGCACCTATCCGGCGGAAACACTTGTCCCGATGTTGGAGATAGCGAAAACCGCCGACATGGTGGTCGGCGACCGCAGCGGTGCGATGAACAATGTGCCGCTGTTGCGGCGCCCGGCCAAGTGGTTCCTGAACAAGCTCGCCAACTTTCTTGCCGACCGCAAAATTCCTGACCTCAACTCGGGCCTGCGCGTGTTCAAGCGCGACAGCCTCAAGCGTTTCATTCCGCTGTTGCCCGATGCGTTCTCGTTCACGACGACGATTACGCTTTGCATGCTGTGCTCGAAGATGCAGGTCGAGTACATTCCTGTGGCCTACGCGAAGCGCATTGGCCAATCGAAAATCCGGGCGCGGGACTTCTTCAATTTCATCCTGCTCGTACTGCGGATCGT
>DATLOA010000315.1:0-3914 GCA_035536515.1 Burkholderiaceae bacterium
CTGCAATGTGAATGAGCGCGGCTTGTTGGTGACGCACGCCAGCGGAAGTCCCTTGCTGCGCAAATGCTGCAAAGCTCGCGGGACATCCGAATAAGCGCGTGACTCGTCGCCGTTGACCCGACGATAGTGCTCGTTAAACGATTGCTGGCCGTGTGCAAACTGATCTGCCGGCGCTGGATCACTCATGGTTTCGGTCAATGCACGATGCACCAACGTATCGACCCCTTTGCCGACATACGAAGCAATTTGCGTGAGCGGCAACACCGGCAGGCCGAGCTCTGTGCGCATCGCATTGGTGGCGGTCGCAATATCCGGCAATGAATCGACCAGCGTGCCGTCCAGATCGATCAGCACCGCGCGCGCCACGAAGCGCATGGTCGTTGGACCCTCGCGCTGCGCGCGGCCCCTCAAGGAGGGACGCTGCCTTCCTTGGGGCGGCCCGGCAAAAGTCATACCGCAGCAAGCGAGTCGCGCAAGCGCCGCATTACGCCGGCGTAACCTCCATCACTATCGCGCGCTCCGAAAATGGCACTGCCGGCAACGAAGGTGTCGGCGCCCGCGCGTGCGATCTGCGCGATGTTGTCGACCTTCACTCCGCCGTCGATCTCGACCATGATCCCTCGCCCACTTGCCTTCTTGTACGCATCTACCTTGGCGCGCACTGCCGCCACCTTGTGCAACGACTCGTCGATAAATGCCTGCCCGCCAAAGCCGGGGTTGACCGACATCAGCAGCACAACATCGAGCTTGTCCATCACGTGGTCCATATGCGACAGCGGCGTTGCCGGATTGAACACCAGTCCCGCCTTGCACCCCGATTCGCAAATCAAAGATAACGTGCGGTCGATGTGGTCGGATGCTTCCGGATGAAACGTGATGACATTGGCGCCTGCTTTCGCAAAGTCCGGCACGATGCGATCGACGGGCTTGACCATCAAGTGCACGTCGATGGGAACGCTCACCAGAGGCCTGATCGCTGCGCACACCAGCGGCCCAATCGTCAGATTGGGTACATAGTGGTTATCCATAACGTCGAAGTGAATCCAATCGGCGCCGGCCGCAACGACCGCTTTCACCTCTTCGCCTAGCCGCGCGAAATCGGCAGACAAAATGCTGGGGGCGATTCGGTACTTTGTTGTGGTCATCGGAACCTTGGCGCGTGCGTTTATTCTAAGGGTCAGACTTCTCGACGACCGACCGAGCACACATGGCCAAGTATCAGTTTGCAATTACCGTGCGCCCGCAGTTTTTGCCCGACTATTCGAACCCGTCGGAAGACACGTTTATGTTCGCTTACACGGTCACGATCAAGAACACCGGTGAGGCGACTGCACAATTGATCTCGCGCCACTGGATCATTACCGACGCCAACAACAAGATTGAAGAAGTCGAAGGTGATGGCGTCGTGGGCGAGCAGCCGATCCTGCAGCCCGGCGAAGCGTTCGAGTACACCAGCGGGTGCCCGTTGCCGACACCGGTGGGCTCGATGCGCGGTACGTATCACTGCGTTGGTGCCGACGGCACGCAGTTTGAAGCGAGCATTCCGGAATTTGTGTTATCGATGCCGAGAACGCTTCACTAGTCTTTTTTCTTCGGCTTGTCGAACATCGTCCACCAGACGATAAAGACAAGCAGCGCCACCGCCAGCGCCGCTTCAAGCAGAATTAGCCACATGATTCAATTTCGTCCCAAGTTGCGGCATTGTAGTTTTGCATTGCTATCGCTTTGGCTGACGGGATGCGCGACGGCGCCGCAGCCACCCGTGCCCCCTTCACCGCCGGCAACGCAGACCCCGCCACCGCCAGCGGCTGTTCCTCCGCCGCCTGCTGCAACACCACCCATTGTCGTTCCTGCAGCACCACCCACCGTCGTTCCTCCAGTGCCTGCAGCACCACCACGCGCCGCCCCAGCGGCGCCTGAACCCGAAAGCCGCGCGAGCTACGAGCGGACTTCATTTAACACGCTGCCCGCAGTCGCGTTGAGCGATTGGGCGGCAGCGTGGCCGGCGTTTCTGAACTCGTGCAGCGCGCTGGCCCGTCGGGATGCGTGGCGCGAGGTATGCGCACAGACGCTTGCGGTTGATGCGCGCGAGGGCACGGCCGTGCGCGAATTTTTTTCTTCGCGCTTCGATGTTTATCGCGTGACGGCGCGCCAGGTTCAGAACAACGGTGAAACCGTCAGCCACAGTGGACTCGTTACCGGCTACTACGAGCCGCTGCTGCGCGGCAACCGCGTGCGCACAGACAAATACTCGGTGCCGATTTACCGCGTGCCCGAGGATTTGATCGTGGTCGATCTGGCAACGGTGTATCCGGAGTTGGCCAACATGCGGCTGCGAGGAAAAGTGCAAGGCCGCCGCCTTGTTCCCTACCCTACGCGTGCCGAAATTATCGATTCGAACGCACTGGCCGGGCACGAGCTGGTGTGGGTCGACGATTCGATCGAAGCATTTTTCCTGCAGATACAAGGATCGGGCCGGGTGCAGTTCGACGACGGCAGCACCGTGCGCGTGGGTTACGGCGATCAAAACGGCCACCCGTATCGATCGCTCGGACGTTGGCTGGTCGATCAGGGTCAGCTGACGATCGATCAGACATCGATGCAGGGCATCAGGTCATGGGCGCAACGCAATCCTGCGCGGCTCAAAGAAGCACTGAATTACAACTCCAGCTTTGTTTTCTTTCGCGAGTTGCCGCTCGGCAACCCGAACACGGGTCCGTTGGGTGCGCTCGGAGTCGCGCTGACGCCCGGCTACTCGCTAGCGGCCGATGCGCGCTCAATACCCATCGGCGCGCCCGTGGTGTTGGCGACCGTTGATCCAAACTCGCAAGCTCCCATCGTGCGCGCGATGATGGCGCAAGACACTGGCGGCGCGATTCGCGGCCCGTTGCGATTCGATTTTTTCTGGGGCTTTGGCGCTGCGGCCGGCGAGCGCGCGGGACGCCAGAAGCACGCGGGGCAGGCGTGGCTGTTGGTGCCGAAAGGCACCACGCCCGAGTCGCTGCTGCCTAAAAGGTAACTGAGAGGTAACTCAGAGGTAACTGAGCGCTGATTATTTCTTGACGGCCGCCAGGCGCTGCTCGATCGCAGGCACCGGCATCGCCCCGGCCGCACGTGTTCCATCGGCAAACACGATCGTCGGCGTGCCGTTGATTCCGAGCTGCTGGCCGAGTGCAACGTTCTGTTCGAGCGGCGTCTTGCAATCTGCCGCGGCCGGTGCCGACGTCTTGTTCTGCACCATGTACTCGTCCCAGCTTGCGGCACGATCCTTCGAGCACCAGATCGCTTTCGATTTTTCCATCGAGTCAGCCGACAGGATCGGATACAGGAACGTGTAGATCGTCACGTTTTTCAGCTCGGCCATGTTCTGCCAAAGCCGCTTGCAATAGCCGCAGTTCGGATCTTCGAAGGTCACCATCACGCGCGAGCCGTCACCGCGCACGGTTTTTACCGCACGATCGAGCGGCAACGATTTGAAATCGACCTTGAGCGCAGTATCAAGCCGCTTTTGCGTCAGGTCCTCGCGCGTGCGCGGATCGAACATGCGGCCCGCAAGAACAAATGACACTTCAGAATCGACGTAGTAAAGCTGACCACCGACCAACACTTCGTACAAGCCGCCGCGGCCTTTGAACACTTGATCGGCTTTCTGACCGCCTGATTTTTCCATGAAGCGCGCGGCGACCTGTGCCTCCGGACTGCCGGCAGCCGGTGCGTTCTTGTTCTCCACGGGCTTGGCCGGCATCTGCGCGAGCGCCACCGAGCAAGCGACGGCAGCGGCGATCGCACCGGCAAATCGAATCAAGCGGTTCATGTTTGTCCAGTATCAAGCGGCATCAAGGCGCGAGCCGCGGAGTGTAATGAGAGTGCGACAGCGTTCAGGGTAGACCAGCCGCCGTTGATCCAGTTCAACC
>DATLOA010000316.1:0-2184 GCA_035536515.1 Burkholderiaceae bacterium
GCGCACGTGGATAACGTGCGCGCCGGGGTCGAGCAGAAATTCCGCGTCGTCGACGAATCGCAGCCAGCGCGTCTCGAACTGCACTGAGATGTACTCCGGATTATTCTCGACGATGCGCGCCCCGGGCCAACCCGCGAGCACATCGCGCAGGCGGTTCATTGCGAGCGCGGAGTCCTGCGTAAATGCCAGCGGCTCGATCGTCGCGTATTCGACGGCGTAGTCAGCCTCGGGCCACAGCGCCGCCTGGCTGCTGACGCTGTTCTGCGTACGCGACGGCGGCTTTAGTTTTCCTTCGCGCAATCCCGGTTCGGACGGCGGGCGACCCTTCAGCAATCCGAACTGACCGGCGGCAAGTAATAGCAGCGGCAGAATGATAAAGATGAAGGCAAGGATCGCGAGTGCGCGCATGGCTCAGGTACTCATTCAACTCATTCAGCTTCGACGGCTCAACTTCGCAATGTAATCGCGATCGATCCTGTTTTTCCAGTGCCATACCCAGCGGCCGGCGGCCGCCCACGCACCCCAGGATGCAATCGCGTGCTTAGGTCCGGTCGTCAGCAAATACAACGCGCGCCGCTGCGGTTCGAACGAAGTCAGCGGCTCTCCCGTCGCGGCGGCGATCAAATTGGCAGCGAGCGGCGGTGCAGCACGCACCGCGTACACACCGGACTTGGGTGGCGGCGTTTCGATCAGCGCGGCAGCATCGCCGGCAGCGAATACGAATGGGTGCGAAGTCGATTGCAGATGTGAGTTGACTGCGATGAAGCCGCGCTCGTCCAGCGCCAGTCCGGTTTCGCGCAGCCATGGGGCGGCCGACGCGCCGGTGGCAATCAGCGTGGCATCGGTAGCAAGTCGCTGATCGTCGCTGGTCACTACCGCTTCAGCCTCGACGCGTTTAGCGACCTTGCCGAGCACCTGCACGCTATTGCTGGTCAGCGCGCTCCTCATCAGCGCGCGCGCACGATCGCCGTGACCGGGCAGAATCGGCACGCCGCCGCTGAGCAACTGCACTTGCATCGGCAAACGCATAGTGCGCCCACGATAGGCGGCCGCTAATGCTGTTTCCGCGCCACCCGCACCGCCTCCAATCACCGTCAAGCGATACGACTCGCGCGCGGACTCGGCTTGGCTCACGATGCGCGGCCATTGCTTGACGAATTCCTCGAAGGGACGCAGCGGGACCGCATGTTCGCGCGCGCCGGAAATGGTATCGACATCAATCGCCGCGCCGGTGGCGATCGCCAGCACGTCGAAGTCGAGCGCCTCGCCTCGGTCGGTGACAGCGGTGCGCGCGCGCAGGTCGACTTGCCGAACTTGCGCTGTGATTAGCCTCGCACCGGCCGCCCGCGCCAGCGGCTTAACGTCGACCGTCAGCTCTTCAAGCGCGTAATGACCGGCAATCCAGCCGGGCAGCATTCCGCTGTAGTGCAGCCGGTGGGATGGCGTGATTAGCAGCCACTCTATCCCGGTCACATGCCGGCGCGCAATCTCACGCAGCACGAGTACATGCGCTTGACCACCGCCTGCGAGCAACACACGCTTCATCGCGCGAAGTCCGCGCCATCAACAGCAAACTCAACGCGCATTACGATAACGCTGCGCAAGCCGCTGCGGATCGGCGCCAAAAAAATACGCGATCCGAAAACGCCACATCAGCACAATCGTGCGCCAGATACCGTGCCTTAACCAGCGCCGCGCTGACGTTACGACGCGCGCTTCAATCGCGACCGGCCACGATAGGTGCTTGGCACGCTTCGAAAAATCGATGTCTTCCATCAATGCAATTGGCGCAAAGCCCGCAAGTCGCTCGAATGCAGCACCTGTCACGAAGATCGCCTGATCCCCGGTGCAAATGCCGGTCAGCCGCGAGCGCCAGTTCATCATCGCGGAGACGACTTTCAGCATCGGTGCCTCAGCGTCGATCCGTACGTCGAATCGTCCCCATACGCGGCCGCCGGATCGAAGCGCAGTGTCGATCAGATGATCGGCCGAGTCGGGCAGCTCGCTGTCGGCGTGCACGAACAGCAGCACGTCGGCGCCGGCGTCAAGCGCCGCCTTCGCGCCGGCATTCATTTGCTGCGCGCGGCCACGCGCTGATTGAAGTACCCGGTCGGCATACGGCTTCGCAAGTGCCGCCGTGGCATCGCTGCTGCCGCCGTCGACGACCATCACCTGCGCACCACG
>DATLOA010000317.1:0-2370 GCA_035536515.1 Burkholderiaceae bacterium
CAAGTTCCTGGTTCGGCCTGTTTGCGCCGGCCGGCACTTCCCGCGCGATCGTCGACAGAATTCAAGCCGACGTTTCCAAAGCGCTCGCCGTTCCTGAGGTGCGTGAGCGCTTCGTCGCGCAGGGCGCGCAGCCAGGCGGCACGACGCCCGATCAATTCGCCGCCTTCATCCGCGCCGAATCCGATAAGTGGGCGAAGGTCGTGAAGATTTCGAACGCCAAGGTCGACTAGCAGCTGGTCTCCACGCACCGATGAGGGTGGCAGATACTTTCGCACGCGACCACCTGCCACCGCAAAACGAGTGGCCTGAATTTGTATTCGATCCCGAGTATCGGTATCGGCAACAAGTCAATTGCGTTAGCGAGCTGCTTGACCGACAGATCGACGCCGGCCACGGTGCGCGTCGTGCAATTACGGCGCTGATCGATGGGCGACCGGTGTCGTGCAGCTATGTGCAACTGCAGGCGCAGGTAAACCGCATCGCGCGCGTACTAACCGAAGATATGAAGCTGGTTCCCGGCAATCGCGTGCTGCTACGCGCGCCGAATACGCCGATACTTGCAGCGTGCTGGCTCGCGGTAGTGAAGGCCGGGCTGATTGCGGTCGGATCGATGCCTTTACTGCGCTCACGCGAGCTGAAGCAAATGATCGACAAGGCAAAAATTGGCGCGGCGCTGTGCGATGTGCGGCTAAAGGACGACCTTGCAGCGGTGCTAGACGCCGCGAGCGAGCACCATGCACCCGATCTGAAGACGGTCGTTTATTTCAACACCACGGCCGCTGGTTCGCTTGAAGCCCTCGTTGCCGGCAAACCAAATAATTTCACTGCGCACCCAAGTCATCGCGACGATGTGTGCCTGATCGCATTTACCTCCGGTACTACGGGCCAGCCGAAAGGCACGGTGCATTTTCATCGCGACATTCTCGTGATGGCCGACGCGTTCACGACGCACGTGCTAAAGCCGACGCACAACGACGTCTTTTGTGGCACAGCGCCCCTGGCGTTCACGTTCGGCCTCGGCGGACTGCTCGCGATGCCGCTGCGCTTCGGCGCATCGACGTTGCTAATCGAAAAACCAACGCCTGAAACGCTGCTCGCAGCGATCGCGTCCGGGCGCGCTACGGTTTGCTTCACCGCGCCGACGATGTACCGGCAGATGGCACTGCTGCTCACCGACGCAGCACGCACTTTTGACATCAGCAGCCTCGGCAAAACGGTGTCGGCCGGCGAAATGCTGCCGGATGCGACGCGCCAACTATGGAAACAGGCGACCGGCATCGAAATGATCGATGGCATCGGTGCGACCGAAATGATCCACATTTTTATCGCTGCAGCAGGCTCCGACGTTCGGGCCGGCGCGATCGGTAAAGCCGTGTCCGGTTATCGCGCGATCGTCGTTGATGACGCGATGAACGAATTGCCGCGTGGCACGGCAGGCAAGCTCGCGGTCAAAGGACCGACCGGATGCCGCTATCTAAACGATGATCGCCAGCGCAGCTACGTGCGCGACGGCTGGAACCTGACCGGTGATACTTTCGTGCACGACGACGAAGGCTATTTTCGCTATCAGGCGAGGTCCGACGCGATGATTGTGACGTCCGGCTACAACGTCGCTGGTCCGGAAGTCGAAGGCGCGCTGTTGCTGCATCCCGCTGTCGCCGAGTGCGGAGTGATCGGCGTAGTTGACCAGGAGCGCGGCCAGCGCGTTGTCGCGTATGTGGTGCTGAAGGGCGGGCACGCGGGCAGTGAGGATCTCTGCGCCGAGCTACAGGCGTTCGTCAAACGGACAATCGCGCCGTACAAGTATCCGCGCACCATCGAGTTTGTTGACTCGCTGCCGCGCACCGAAACCGGCAAGCTACAGCACTTTCGCTTACGCGAGCACGCCCGCAGTTGACGACCAACACGACCGTTACCATCAACCAGCAGAATCGATTGCTCACTTGGCTCCTGATTGCGGCGGTGGTCGCGCTCGCCGTCTCGGGCTGTCGGCCGTACGACCGCGTGACATGGATGCTCGAAGTTGTGCCGGTCGTCATCGCGCTGCCGATCCTGTTCGCGACACGCCGAAGTTTTCCGCTGACGACGCTGCTGTACCTGCTGATTTTCGCGCATGCGCTGGTGTTGATCCTTGGCGGCGCTTACACCTACGCCCGCGTGCCGCTCGGCGCCTGGGTGCAGTAGGCCTTCGAGCTGTCGCGTAATCCATACGACAAGCTTGGCCACTTCATGCAAGGGTTTGTCCCTGCCATCGTGGCACGCGAGATACTAATCCGCGGCAGGTACACGCGCGGGCCTCGCATGGTTGCATTCTTGTGCATCTGCGTCGCGCTTGCCATCAGCGCTTCGTATGAGCTGGTCGAGTGGTGG
>DATLOA010000318.1:0-3784 GCA_035536515.1 Burkholderiaceae bacterium
AGAGTAGGAAGATCGAGCAACAGCGTGCGCGAGGCGTTGCTCACATCGGTAACGTGCTGCGCGCCGCCGGTCAGATTCCATATCAGCCAGGAATCGATCGTGCCGAACGCCAGCTCACCACGTGCGGCGCGCGCACGCGCACCCGGCACGTGATCAAGCAGCCATTCGATCTTGGTCGCAGAAAAGTAGGGATCGAGCAACAGACCGGTCTTCCGCGTGACAAGCGACTCGACGCCGTCGTCACGCAAGGCCTGGCAGCGCTCTGCAGTTCGGCGGTCCTGCCAGACGATCGCGTTAGCAATCGGAGCACCAGTGGCGCGATCCCAAATGACGGTGGTCTCGCGCTGATTGGTGACACCGATCGCGGCGACGTCGCTCGCGTGCGCACCTGCCTGACGCAACGCCGACTGCGCGCACTGCAGCTGAGTCGACCAGATTTCAGCGGCGTCGTGCTCAACCCAGCCCGGCTGCGGAAATATCTGCCGGAACTCCTGTTGCGCGGTCGCAATGATCCGCCCACGCCGATCGAACACGATCGCGCGCGAGCTTGTGGTCCCCTGATCGAGTGCCAATACGAACTGAGCCATGCTGCGGCCAGCATAGACGAACGTTCAGAGCGAAGGCAGACTTCGCTTACAACCTTAGGGAGCGACGATGCAACGTGTTTCGATGTGGCGATTACTGGTGACGGCGATGTTGGCACTGTGTTCCGTAACGGCATACGCGCAAAGTTGGCCGTCGCGACCGGTACGCATCATCGTTCCGTTTCCACCGGGCGGCACGACCGATATCGTCGCGCGCTCGCTCGGTGCGGAGCTGCAGAAAATGTGGCAGCAACCGGTGGTGGTCGAGAATCGCGCGGGGGCCGGCGGTAACGTCGGCGCAGAAGCGGTGGCGAAGAGTCCGAACGACGGCTACACGCTGCTGATGGGCACTGTTGGTACGCACGCGATTAACGCAGCGCTGTTTGCGCAGAGCGGCAACAAGATGCCGTTTGATGCGGTCAAGGACTTTGTGCCGATCACGCTGGCAGCGGGTGTGCCGAACGTGATGGTCATCAACTCCAAAGTCCCGGTCAACACTGTCAACGAATTCATCGCGTACGCTAAAGCGCGGCCGGGGCAGCTAAACATGGCGTCAAGCGGCAATGGCACATCGATCCATCTCACCGGCGAGCTCTTCAAGACGATGACTGGGACGTTCATGGTGCACTTGCCGTACCGTGGCTCGTCACCTGCGCTGACCGATCTGCTCGCCGGCAACACCAATGTGATGTTCGACAACCTGCCGTCAGCGCTGCCGCACATTAAGAGCGGCCGCTTAAAAGCGCTCGCAGTCACCTCGCTCGTGCGCTCACCGGCGCTGCCCGACATTCCGACGATGGAGGAAGCCGCCAACCTGAGAGGCTTTGACGCAAGTTCCTGGTTCGGCCTGTTTGCGCCGGCCGGCACTTCGCGCGCGATCGTCGACAGAATTCAAGCCGACGTTTCCAAAGCGCTCGCCGTTCCTGAGGTGCGTGAGCGTTTCGTTGCACAGGGCGCGCAGCCAGGCGGCACGACGCCCGATCAATTCGCCGCCTTCATCCGCGCCGAAACAGATAAGTGGGCGAAGGTCGTCAAGATTTCAAACGCAAAGGTCGACTAGCAGCTGGTCACCCTGCACCGATGAGGGTCGCTGATACTTTCGCACGCGACCACCTGCCGCCGCAAAGCGAGTGGCCCGAGTTCTTGTTCGACCGCGCCGAGTATCGGTATCGGCAGCAAGTCAATTGCGTTAGCGAGCTGCTTGACCGTCAGGTCGACGCGGGCCACGGCGCGCGACCCGCGATCACCGCACTGGTCAATGGCCGCGCGATGTCGTGCACATACGCGCAGCTGCAGGCGCAGGTCAATCGCATTGCACGCGTGCTGACCGAAGAGATGGAGCTGGTTCCAGGCAGCCGCGTGCTGTTGCGCGCGCCGAACACGCCGATGCTTGCTGCGTGCTGGCTTGCGGTCGTCAAGGCCGGATTGATCGCGGTCGGCTCGATGCCACTGCTGCGCGCGCGCGAGCTGAAGCAGATGATCGACAAGGCCAGAATCGGCACAGCACTATGTGACGCGCGGCTGAAGGATGATCTTGCGTCGCTGCTCAATGCGGCCAGCGAACATCATGCACCTGATCTTAAGACGGTCGTTTATTTCAATGACACGGGAGCCGATTCGCTTGAAGCACGCGTTGCCGGCAAACCGATTGATTTCACTGCCCACCCGAGTCATCGCGACGATGTATGCCTGATCGCATTTACGTCCGGCACGACCGGGGAGCCAAAAGGCACAGTACATTTTCATCGCGACATTCTGGTGATGGCCGATGCGTTCACAACGCACGTGCTAAAGCCGACGTGCAACGACGTTTTTTGCGGTACACCGCCGTTGGCGTTCACCTTCGGGCTGGGTGGACTGCTCGCGATGCCACTGCGCTTCGGTGCATCGACGGTTTTGATTGAAAAGCCGACGCCGGAGACGTTGCTCGCCGCCATTGAGTCGACGCGCGCGACGATTTGTTTTACTGCTCCGACGATGTACCGGCAAATGGCACTGCTGCTCGCGGATGCAGCGCGCACGTTCGACATCAGCAGCCTCCACAAAACGGTGTCCGCCGGCGAAATGCTGCCCGATGCGACGCGCAGTCTGTGGAAACAGGCGACCGGCATCGACATGATCGACGGCATCGGTGCGACCGAAATGATTCACATTTTTATCGCCGCGGCAGGCTCCGACATCAGGGCCGGCGCGATTGGTAAGGCCGTGCCCGGCTATCGTCCGATCGTCGTCGACGATGCGATGAACGAACTGCCCCGTGGCACAACAGGCAAGCTTGCGGTCAAGGGACCGACTGGGTGCCGCTATCTCGACGACGATCGCCAGCGCAGCTACGTGCGCGACGGCTGGAACCTAACGGGCGATACGTTTGTGCACGACGACGAAGGCTATTTTCGCTATCAAGCCCGGTCCGACGCCATGATTGTGACGTCGGGCTACAACGTCGCCGGTCCCGAAGTCGAAGGCGCGCTGTTGTTGCATCCCGCTGTGGCCGAGTGCGGAGTGATCGGCGTCGCGGATCAGGAGCGTGGCCAACGTGTCGTCGCGTATGTGGTGCTGAAGAGCGGGCACGCGCGCAGCGAAAACCTCTGCGCCGAGCTGCAGGCTTTTGTAAAGAGGACGATAGCGCCGTACAAATACCCGCGCACGATCCGGTTCGTTGACTCGTTGCCCCGTACTGAAACGGGCAAGCTGCAGCACTTTCGATTACGAGAGCACGCCAGCAGTTGACGTCCAACACGAACATTGCCATCGAGCAGAATCGATTGCTCGCTTGGCTCTTGATTGCGACGCTGATCGCGCTCGCCGTCTCGGGCTATCGGCCGTATGACCGCGTGACATGGATGCTTGAAGTTGCGCCGGTCGTCATCGCGCTGCCAATCCTGTTCGCGACACGCCGCAATTTTCCGCTGACGACGCTGCTGTACCTGCTGCTTTTCGCGCATGCGCTGGTGTTGATCCTTGGCGGCGCTTACACCTACGCGCGTGTGCCGCTCGGCGCCTGGGTGCAGCAGGCCCTCGAGCTGTCGCGTAATCCATACGACAAGCTTGGCCACTTTATGCAAGGGTTTGTCCCTGCCATCGTGGCACGCGAGATACTAATCCGCGGCAGGTACACGCGCGGGCCTCGCATGGTTGCATTCTTGTGCATCTGCGTCGCGCTTGCCATCAGCGCTTCGTATGAGCTGGTCGAGTGGTGG
>DATLOA010000319.1:0-10590 GCA_035536515.1 Burkholderiaceae bacterium
CGGACTGCGAAAGCTCGCCGAGCAACTGCTCGCAGACAAGCAAATGGCCGGGGCGGCGGATCTCGAACTGACCGCACCGATGCAGGTCAACATTGCGGTGCAGGCGTGCCTGCCGGTGCTAAATCTTGGCCTCGATTGGTATCGCGGCTGGAAGAGCATCGTCGTGTACCCGAGCGAATTTCTGGTTCCGCGTCAGGTGACCGACGAGGACGGAGTTGTGCACGAGTACGTCGAACCGATCGCCGGCGAAGCGTGGGACGGCGGACCGCTGCTGCTGTCTTGGGAAGACGCGCAACAGAGTGCGACCGGGGCGGGCGCGGCGTACTCAGTAGTCATTCACGAGTTCGTGCACAAGATCGATCTGCTCGACGGCGAAGCGGACGGTGTCCCTCCGCTTTCGGGCGAGCACAAGTTGTTGTCGCTCGATCGCTGGCGCAGCGTTCTTCAGCAATCGCTCTGTCGTTTGACGGCCGAGCTTGACCTAGTCGAGGCGGAACTGCCCGACGATTTCGATCCCGAGTCGGACGCCGCTGAGCGCCACTACGCACATTTGCCGATCGACCCATACGCCGCTCAGGACGAAGCCGAATTTTTTGCCGTGTCGAGCGAAGCGTTCTTTGTCGAGCCAGGACGTTTGCGTAACGCCTTTCCGGAGTGGTATGCGCTGCTATCGCAGTTCTTTCTGCAGAACCCGCTCGCATAAGGAAGCTTGATGGCGCATCAGTTCCTCGGCGCGGCCCGGCCTAGCTGACATGAAGCGGCTGCTAATTGTCTACCACTCGATGACTGGCGCAGCGCAACAGCTGGCGAGTGTCGCGCACTCGGCAGCGAGTGATGTAGCGGGATGCGGCGTCGACCTGATCGCGGCGAGCGAAGCCAACGTCCAACACGTTCTCGCGGCCGACGGTTATCTATTCGTAACGCCGGAAAACCTGGCCAGCATGGCCGGGCGCATGAAAGATTTTTTCGACCGCATCTACTACGGTGCGCTCGACCGAATCAACGGCCGGCCATACGCCTCAATCATTGCTGCTGGCACAGATGGCGAAGGCGCAGCACGTCAGATTCTGCGGATCGCGACTGGGCTGCGACTTAAAGAAGTGGCACCTGCGCTGATCGTGCGCAGCGGCTCGCAGACGCCAGAACAAATCCTGGCTCCGAAGCAAGTGCCAGAGACTGACTTGGCGCACGCGCGTGAGCTTGGCGCCGCCCTCGCGGCAGGTCTGTCAAGCGGTGTGTTTTAGCGCGTGTTGTTGCCGAGAAGAAATTCGCGAACGATTGCAATTTCACTGTCGAGCATAAGTGTTGGAGCATGGCCCACGCCGGAAATCTCGCTCGTTACCGCTTTCGGACCGCGTGTAGCCATTTGATGCAATGTCTCGCGCGACAGCAAGTCGGAGTGCGCGCCGCGTATCACCAGCGTCGGACAGCGGATGTTGTCGTACAGCGACCACAGGACTTTTTCATCTGCGCTGGTGCGCTCTTGCGTTGATCCCCTAAATGGCACGGCGATCTGCGGGTCGTAGTGCAGCGTCCAGCGCTCGCCGTCGCGCTTCAACCCCGGTTCAACCAACTCGCGCCAGTCTTCGCGCCGAGTTAGTCCGAACGGAGCCGCGATCGTCGATATGTAGTCAACCGCCTGCTCTACGCTGGTGAACGAGATCGGCGCGCCGACGTAGTCTCCAATGCGTGCAACCGCCACAGCATCGAGCCGTGGACCCACGTCGTTAATGACGAGCTTTCGAATAGGCGAACGAATCTGGCCAGCGAGGCCGATACCCATCAGCCCGCCCATCGAAGTGCCGACCCACTCGACGTGTTCAGTATCTAGCCGTGCGATCAAAGTGACCATGTCGGCTACGTATTGCGGCACGATGTAATGCGCGGGATCGCGCAGCGTGTCGCTGCGCCCGCGGCCTACTACGTCGGGGCACACGACCCGATATTCCGGCGCCATTGCACGCGCCAGCCGATCGAAATCGCGCCCTAGCCGAGTAAGACCGTGCACGCAGATGAGTACGCGTGGGTTGTCGGCAGCCCCCCACTCGGTGTACGCCATCGAATGCAAACCCGCTGGACTCAAGCATTGGACGCTGTGCAAGCGCGGCTCGATGCGATTCACGATGGCATACTCGAACGAAACGACGGGGGACGGACAATGTTGAAGGGCAAAACCGCGCTCATCACGGGCTCGACCAGCGGCATCGGCTTAGGCATTGCACGCGCGTTGGCGAGCGAAGGTGCCAACATCGTAGTCAACGGCTTCGGCACCCACGAGGCTATCTCCAAAGCTGAGGCCGAACTGCAGGGTCGCCGAGTGCGCACGCTGTACCACGGCGCCGACATGAGCCGGCCGGCCGCGATTCAAGAGATGATCGACGCGGCGGAGTCTGCGTTCGGACAAATCGACATCCTCGTCAATAACGCCGGCATTCAACACGTGGCACCGGTTGAGTCGTTTCCGGTCGATCGCTGGGACGCAATTATCGCGATCAATCTGAGCTCGGCGTTCCATACGACGCGCCTCGTGCTGCCAAAGATGCGACAGAAAAACTGGGGCCGCATCATCAATATCGCTTCGGTGCACGGTCTGGTCGCTTCGGCCGAGAAGACGGCGTATGTCGCCGCCAAGCACGGCGTCATCGGTTTGACCAAGGCGGTCGCTCTGGAAACCGCGCGCACCGGAGTGACGTGCAACGCAATTTGTCCCGGCTGGGTGTTGACTCCGCTGGTGCAACAGCAGGTCGACACGCGCGCCGCCCGCGACAAGCTCGATCAAGAAGACGCAAAAAAAGCGCTGCTCGTTGAAAAACAGCCGTCACTGCAGTTCGTGACGCCGAAGCAGCTCGGCGCACTTGCGGTCTTCCTTTGCACATCAGCCGCAGATCAGATTCGCGGCGCGGCATGGAACGTTGACGGCGGCTGGTACGCGCAGTAACGCCGAGCGCGAGGCGGAAAATCAGCGCGCGGCTTTCTTGCTGAGCTGACCCGCTACCAATTGCATCGGCGACGCCGGCTCTACCTCGGCTTCAACAAAAGGTGGCAGCGGTGCGCGCACCGGTTGGCCGATCTCGGTTTGCAGGCGTGGCGCACCCGGCGGGACGTATGAATCGAACCAGGTGGGGTCGGGGATCTCGGCAAATACCTGCTTCAGGCGGGAGCCCCACGTGTCCCGAATCATCGCCATATATTGATTCGACCCGTCAATGTGCACGAACTTGGTCACCCGCAGACTATCGGCCTCGTACACCAGCAAGTCGAGCGGAAGTCCCACCGAGATATTCGACTTCAGCGTCGAGTCCATCGAGATCAATGCGCACTTTGCCGCCTCGTCGAGCGGCGTGTCCGGTCGAATCACACGATCGATGATCGGCTTGCCGTACTTAGCTTCGCCAATCTGAAAGTACGGATTTTCATGCGTGGCTTCAATGAAGTTGCCAGCGGAGTAGACGTGAAACAGGCGCATGCCTTCGCCTTTGATTTGGCCGCCAAAGATGAACTTGGCGTTGAAGTCGATGCCGAATTCGTTAAGCGCCGCGGCGTCGCGATGATGCACCTCACGCACCGCGTCGCCAATGATGCGCACCGCCTCGACCATCGTTGTCGAAGTCCACAGGCTGGAATGCCCGGGGCCGACGCGCTCGCTAAGAATCTGCGTTACCGATTGCGTTAGCGCGAGATTGCCGGCAGTCAGCAGCACCAGCATTCGCTCGCCCGGATTCTCGAACACGGTCATCTTGCGAAAAGTCGAGATTTGATCGACACCCGCGTTGGTGCGCGAGTCCCCTAAAAACACGAGGCCCGCATCGAGCCGCATCGCTACGCAGTAAGTCATACGTGTTCCAGTTTAGTCGGCTCGAGCGGTACCAGAAAATCTTCGCTGACGCGCTTGCCGAGATCGTTAATGCGCTCAAGGAACTCGGTCAAATACAGGTGCAGGCCGTGCGCCAGAATGTCTTCAATGCGGCCATACTTCAACTGCGCACGCAGCAGACCGGCGCGCCGTTCGGTTTCCTCCGATCGGCTGTTGCGCACCATCTCCAGATTGGCCGAGACTTCGTTCAGGCAGCTCGCCAGCGAGCGCGGCATATCGCCGCGCAGGATCAGCAATTGGGCAACGCGCGACGGCGTTATCACGTCGCGATACACCTTGCGATACGTTTCAAACGCCGAGACCGAGCGCAACACTGCGGCCCAGTGATAAAAGTCCGGCGGGTGATCGACACTGTCTTTGTCCGATGGTGCCGGCGCCCGTTCCGCCTCGTCGCCGACGCCGTGATATTTGACGTCGATCAGGCGCGCCGTGTTGTCCGCGCGCTCGAGAAAAGTTCCAAGCCGTACGAAATAGAACGCTTCGTCTTTCAGCATCGTGCCGATAGTGACGCCGCGCGACAGGTGCGAGCGAAACTTGACCCACTCGAAAAACGCCTGCGGATCGCGCTCCGGCGTGCCGTCCGCAAGCTTGCGCTGCAGATCGAGCCACGTGTCGTTGTGCGTTTCCCAAACCTCGGTCGTCAACGAACCTCGCACCGCTCGCGCATTTTCGCGCGCCGCCTGCAGGCAAGCGCAGATCGACGAAGAGTTGCTTGCGTCGCGCACCATGAAGTTCATCACGTCGCGCGGCGATAGGATCGGATAGCGGTCGTCAAACTCCTCGGTCAGCTCTGAAATGCTGAGCAGCGCCCGCCAGCCGATTTCCGAAGCATGGGCCGATTGAGGCAGCAGCGACGTGGACAGATTGACATCGAGCATGCGCGCGGTGTTTTCCGCGCGCTCGATGTAGCGCGCCATCCAGAATAAGTGGTCCGCGGTGCGGCTAAGCACTAATTCCGGTCCACAGGTGTACCCGATCGCGCCCGGCGTGTTTGGCGGCATACAGGGATTCGTCGGCGCGCCGCACCAGCTCGCTCGAGTCGCCGAAATCCGACGACTCGCAGAGTCCAATGCTCATTGTCACGCGCAACGACGGATCGAACTCCGCCCAGGACGACTTGCGTACCGCATCGATCAGGCGGTCCACCACGGAAATGGCAGCACCGCCTTCGCTGTCGGCCAGCAGAAGTGCGAACTCGTCGCCGCCCAGGCGTGCCGCGAAGTCGGTGTCCCGCAAATTCGCGCGTATCACGTTACCTAGCTGGCGCAACACGGCGTCGCCGGTCAGGTGCGAAAGCCGGTCATTGATCTGCTTGAAGCCGTCGATGTCAGCGACCACAAGGCCGAAGCGCAGCGTGCCAGCGCGCGCTTGCGCACACCAGCCCTCGAGCTCTTTGGTAAACGAACGGCGATTGGCAAGTCCCGTGAGCTCGTCTTCAAGTGCAAGCCGCTCGAGCCGCGAGCGCGATTGCTCGAGGTCGCGCGTCTGCTGATGCAGTGCTGCCGCTTGTGTGCGTAGCTTTTGCAGTTCGGTTCGCGCCTCGTGCAAGCGTGCCCGTTGCGTACTGAGGCGACCGTCTAGCCGCGTTTTTACTTCGACATAGCGCTTGTGGTGATACAACGCAAGCCGATAATCGGCGCGCGCTTCATATAGCGCGGACAGCCGCTCGTGAGAATCCGATGGCCTGCGCAAGTCGCCAAGCTCTTCGGCTTGCATGAGCGCCGGCCCCAGGATTGCGAGGCCATCATGCTCGCGTCCGGCTCCCACCAAGTGGTAACCGAGCTCGAGCCGAGCGTGCACTTCACGCGAACGAAAACCGCTTTGGGCCGCTTCTGCCACCGCCGCGTTCAGATCCGTCAGGCCTTCACTAAACTTGCCGAGCCAGCAGCGGGCAGCGCCTTGCTGCGTGCGAGCGGCGATAGCAGTGGAGCGATCCGAGCCCGACAGAAGCTCGAGCGCAACTATGAAGTGATCTTCGGCCTCCGCCATGCACCGCATCACGACGTCGCCATCCCCCGCGAGCGCGGCACGCAAGCCTTCATTGGCGTCGACAAGACCGTGGTGCAAGACGACCATGCCTTCGTCGGCGGTCGTCCCCGACGGCAGCTCGAGCGCGGATTTGAGTGAGTCGCGCGCGGCGTCGAAATCGCCAAGCATCATGTGCACCGTCGACTGGTGCACCAGCGCGAGCCGCACTCCGGCGTAATCGTTGTGTTGGCGGGCCACTTTCTGAACTTCCGCAAAACCGTCGAGCGCCTCGCCGTATTCGCCGAGCTCACAACACGCGGTGGCAAGCAGGATGTTGACGCGGCTTTGGGCGGCGATATCATCCTGCGCGCGATACACCTGCTCCGCCTGCGAAAGCTGCCGCGTCGCACCCGACCAGTCACCGACCTGCATCAGCGCCGAACCGGCAACGAAATGCGCGCGCGCCATCAGCGCCTCCGCGGTCCGCGCGCGTGCCACGCTTTGCGCGCGCAGCGCAAATACCACCGCGTCGTGCGGCTCGGTATTGATCAGCTTTTCAGCGCGCTCAATCAATGCATAAGGATCGATCTGATCACTGGCGCGACGCGCGCCCGGCTCGTGCACCGAACCGTTTGCACCTTGTTGCCCCAGCGGTTCGCTTGAACGATTCATCGCTCGAGCACCCATGTGTCCTTGGTACCGCCGCCCTGCGACGAATTGACGACCAGCGATCCCTCGCGCAGCGCCACTCGCGACAGCCCGCCAGGAACGGTGACGACGTCCTTTCCCGACAGCACATACGGGCGCAGATCAATGTGGCGCGGCGCGATCCCAGACTCGACGTACGTCGGGCACGTCGATAGCGCGAGCGTCGGCTGCGCGATGTAGTTGGCGGGATCAGCCCGCAGCCGCGCTGCGAATTCGTCGCGCTCGCGGCGCGTCGACGCCGGACCTACCAGCATTCCATAGCCGCCCGCACCGTGAACTTCCTTGACGACCAGCTCGTGAAGGTGCGCGAGCGTGTACTCGAGCTGCTCCGGCTCGCGGCAGACGTGCGTTGGAACGTTCGACAAAATCGGTTTCTCGCCCAGATAAAAATCAATCATGTCCGGAACGTGCGGGTAGATCGACTTGTCGTCCGCAATTCCGGTGCCGATCGCGTTCGCGAGCGTGACCTTGCCTGCTCTATACACTGGCAGCAACCCCGCCACCCCCAGTGTCGAGTCCTTCCGAAACGCGCGCGGATCAAGAAAATCGTCGTCAATGCGGCGATAAATGACGTCGACTCGCTGCGGGCCGCGCGTGGTACGCATGAACACGTGGTTATCCTGCACGCACAAATCCTGCCCTTCGACCAGCTCGATGCCCATTTGCTGCGCCAAAAACGCGTGCTCGAAGTAAGCAGCGTTGTACATGCCCGGAGTCAGCAGAACGACCGTCGGATCGTCGACACCCAGCGGCGCCACCGAACGCAGATTTTCGAGCAGTACGTCCGGATAATGCGCGACCGGCGCGACCCGGTTCCGCGCAAATAGATCGGAAAACAGCCGCATCATCATCTTGCGGTTTTCCAGCATGTAGGAAACACCGCTCGGCACGCGCAGGTTGTCTTCGAGAACGAAGTAGTCGCCGGCATCATTGGCGCGCACCACGTCGATTCCCGCCACGTGCGCGTAAATGTCGCCCGTGACGTCCACCCCCCGCATCTCCGGACGATATTGCGAGTTGCGCAGGATCCGGTCGGCCGGTAGCCGACCGGCGCGCAGGATGTCCTGGTCGTGATACACGTCGCGCAGAAACATGTTCAGCGCCCGTACTCGTTGTCGCAGCCCGGCCTCGAGCTTCTTCCACTCGGCTGCTGGAATAATGCGCGGCACGACATCGAACGGAATCAGCCGTTCGGTGGCTTCGCTCGCCTCGCCGTTTTTCTTGCCGCGCTCGCTGAGAGCGTCGTCATCCTTGCCGCCATAGACGGCAAACGTGACGCCGACGCGACGGAACACTAGGTCCGCTTCGGCACGCTTGAACTGCATCGCATCGGGCGTCTGCTCCGACAGCCAGCGCTCGAACTCGCGATAGTGTGCGCGGACACGATCTGTGCCGTCGTACATTTCGTCGAACGCTTTTTGCATCGGCGTGCCGCATCTCCCTGCCCCCAACGGGCAGTTTAGCGGCCCACGTACGGCTCGGGCGGTCCCGGAATTGCGTCCGGAACATTCACGCCGACCTCGGATGCGCCAGGATCCGCAGCAGCCGCCCGCGAGGCAAGCGCGGGCCGGTTGTGCCAGTAACGTGCATTCAATTGCCGCCAGGATGACACGGTGCTCGATCCGTCGGCTGCAAAGCGCCACTGCAGCGCGCCTGCGTGATCGGTACGAAAGAATCGAATATTCCTTGCTTGATAGCGCGCGACGACATCGGGGTCGGGATGGCGAAAGCGGTTCCGATAACCGGCTTGCGCAACTGCGGCCTTCGCTGCGACCGTATCGAGCAGCTTGGCTCCGGATGAGCTGCGGCTGCCGTGATGCGGTACCGACAGCCAATCGGCGCGCAGCGTTGGCAAGCGCGTTAACAAGGCCAACTCGTCGGCCAGCGGTACGTCGCCTGTCAGCAACAAGCGCGTCGTGCCGGAAGTAATCAGCAATACGCAACTCATCGAGTTCGTAGGGCGCTTTGCCTCGTAATCCGGTGCCGCCGGGTGCACCATCGCAAACGTCAACGGACCCGCGGTCCACTGCATGCCGACCCCACAGCGTTCAACGTCGGCGCGTGCTCCGAGCACTGGATGTCCGGAAGCGATCGAAGAAATGACGCGACCCACGGTAATCCCGCGCAGGATCGATGCAGCGCCGCCCGAATGGTCGCTATCGAGATGCGACACGATCAATCCATCGAGCCGACCGATGCCTCGGTGCCGCAAGTAAGGCAGGATCAATCGCTCGCCGGCATCGGTGTCGGCCGAGTAGCGCGGCCCCGCGTCGTATAGCCACACCTGGTCCTGCGCTTCGACCAGCAAAGCCGACCCCTGTCCGACGTCGAGCGCAGTGACCCAAACTTCATTGCCCGCGGCGCGCGTCGCGGGCCACACGAACATCGGAATCAATGCGATTGCACCGATCACGCGAAGCGGCCACCCCGGCGGCGCCAGCAACCAGATCACACCGATCACCGCGAGAACAACCAGCGCCAACGGTGGTGTAGCGACCGGCACGTTGGCCCAAGCAAACGAGGATGCCCATTGCAGCAACGCTGCGACGATCGCAAAGATTGCATCGGCCATGCCGAGTACCGGCTCGGCCAGCAGTGACAGCGGCGCCGGCAGCACCGCCAGCATGGCACCGAGCAGCGCCAGCGGAGTCACCGCCCAGCTGACTGCAGGAATCGCGACCGCGTTGGCCAGCGGCGAGACAATCGACAACTGATGGAACAACAATACAGTGGCCGGAATCAGCGCGAGCGTCACGGCGATTTGCACACGAACCGCGGCATGCAAGACCGCCCGCCATGCTGACGAACCACCCTGCAATGTTCGGCCCTGAATAACCCACACAATGGCGGCGACCGCGCCAAACGAGAGCCAGAAGCCAGGCGCGAGTACGGCCCACGGATCGATCAGGCATACCAGCGCAGCGGCGAGCGCAAGCGAAGTGGCAGCGCCAATGCGCGAGCTGAAAAGCCACGCGACACCCACGGTGGCCAGCATCACCACCGTGCGCTGCGCCGGTACTCCCCACCCCGCCAGCAGTGCGTACAGGAACGCAGCCATGAGGCCCGCCAACACGGCGGCGGTTTGCGCCGCCGCGCGCGCGAGCAGCGCCGGCGAGCGCCGCCAAAGTGCGGCGACAGCAAGACCGGCGAGGCTTGCGATCATCGTGATGTGCAGGCCCGAGATGCTGACAAGGTGGCCAATGCCGGTGCGGTTAAACAGCGTCCAGTCGGCGTCACTGATGGCGCGTTGGTCGCCGAGTACCAACGCCAGCAGTACGCCGCCATAACGTTTGCCAGACAGCTTTGGAAGCAATTGATCGCGAAGATTGGAGCGAGCGCGCTCTATCGCATAGCGCGGTGCCCACACCATCGTCTGCACTCGCACTGGCGCAGGCTCGTTGCGACCGGCGCGCACGTACCCCGCCGCGCGCAAATTGCGCTCGAGCATCCAAGCTTCGAAATCGAAGCCACCTGGATTCATCGTGCCGTGCGGGCGCTTTAGCCGCACCGTGAATGCCCATTGTTCACCGGGCTGCAGTGCAGCGTCGCCGTTGTACCAACCCAGTAGCAGACGCGAGGGCACATGAACGTCTGATGTAACGACACGATCGACATCGAACTCGAAACGCACGCCGCGCTCAAGCCTCACCGGCAAGCCCGCGACCGCACCGATGACGGCAACGTCCCTCCCCTCGTCATTGAATCCCAGTTCATCGGCCATGCGCCAGGTCGCCTGCGCCGCGGCATACGCGAAGCCGACACTGGCGACCGCGATCAAAACCGCTGTCCGCGCAAGTGCGCCGCGCGATCGCACCATGCACAGCACAACAGCGCCACCGCCGGCTAGAACTGCGATGATCGCCACATCCGGCAGCGATGTCTGCAATTGCAGCACGCAGACGCCAAGCACGAAGGCGAGCAGCGCTGCCAGTCTCATATGACCGGCATCATTAACTGCGCGTCGCGCGCGACGTCATTTGATAAGTCTACGCAGCACGACCCGCCAGATCAGATCTGAGAGGCCCTAAACTTCTCGCATG
>DATLOA010000320.1:0-6311 GCA_035536515.1 Burkholderiaceae bacterium
TGGAGCTGCAGCCGCTGGCGGTTGCGAAGCTGCTGAAGGCGATCGTCGATAAGGAAAAGCCGCAGCTCGTGATCGCCGGTAAGCAGGCGATCGACGACGATGCGAATCAGACTGGCCAGATGCTGGCTGCGCTGGCCGGCATGCCGCAGGCGACGTTCGCATCGAAGATCACTATCGCCAACGGCCGCGCGCAAGTCACGCGCGAGGTCGACGGCGGGCTCGAAACGATTTCGGTCGCGCTGCCGGCGGTCGTCACCACTGATCTGCGGCTGAACGAACCGCGCTATGTCACGCTGCCGAACATCATGAAGGCGAAGAAAAAACAGCTTGAGAATTTGAAGCCCGAGGATCTGGGTGTCGACGTCACTCCGCGACTGAAGACTCTGCAGGTGACCGAGCCATCGGGGCGCAAAGCGGGAGCCAAGGTGCCAGATGCGGCGACGCTTGTTGCGAAGCTAAAAACCGAAGCGAAGGTGATCTGATGCCAGCGCTGGTGCTTGCGGAGCACGACGGGCACACAATTCGCTCGGCAACGTTGAACACGGTGACTGCCGCTGGCAAGGCAGGTGGTGACGTGCATATCTTGGTGGTCGGTCATAACGCGGCCGATGCCGCCAAAGACGCCGCGAAGATCGGCGGCGTATCCAAAGTGTTGCTGGCCGATGGCGCGCAATTCGCAGACGGCCTTGCCGAGCCGGTCGCTGCGCAGATGGTCGCAACGGCGAGCGGGTACACGCATCTATTCGCCGCTGCCACCGCTTATGGAAAGAACATCATGCCCAGAGTGGCGGCGCTGCTTGACTCCGCGCAGATTTCCGACATCAGCAGTGTTGAGTCGGCGGACACGTTCACGCGGCCAATCTACGCCGGCAACGCGATTGCAAAGGTGCAGTCGAGCGATGCAATCAAGGTCGTGACCGCGCGGCCGACCAGCTTCGAACCCGCTGCAAGCGAAGGCGGCAACGCTTCGGTCGAAACGATCGCCGCGGTGGCGGCAGGCGATACGTCGCGCTTCGTGTCGCGCGATGTCGTCAAGCTCGATCGGCCGGAGCTACAAGGCGCGAAGATCGTCATTTCGGGCGGGCGCGGCATTGGCTCGGCCGAAAATTTCAAACTGCTCGAGCCACTGGCGGATAAGCTGAATGCCGCGATCGGCGCGTCGCGCGCTGCAGTCGACGCGGGATACGCGCCGAACGACTGGCAAGTCGGGCAAACAGGCAAAGTCGTAGCGCCGCAGTTGTATATCGCCGTCGGCATCTCGGGCGCGATTCAACATCTGGCCGGGATGAAGGATTCCAAGGTGATCGTGGCGATCAACAAGGATGCAGAAGCGCCGATTTTTCAGATCGCCGATTACGGACTCGTTGGCGATCTGTTTGAAATCGTTCCGCAGATAGTCAAAGAACTAGGATGAGCTACGTCGCGCCCGTCAAGGACATGCTGTTCGTGTTGAACGAGCTGGCAGGCTTGAAGGAGATTCAACAGCTGCCGGGTTGCGAAGATGCCACCGATGAAACGGTGCAAGCAGTGGTTCAAGAAAATGCTCGCTTCATGAGCGAGGTCGTGGCGCCGCTGAACTGGAGCGGCGATACGCAGCCGGCGAAGTGGGATAACGGAAAGGTCACAACGACACCGGGTTTCAAGGCGGCGTTTCGCTCATTTGTCGAAGCGGGCTGGCAGGGTGTGCAGCATCCGACCGAATACGGCGGACAGGACTTGCCGAAGGTCGTGGCGGCGCCGTGCATGGAGATGATGCAGGCGGCGAACCTGTCATTCGCCTTGTGCCCGCTGCTGACCGACGGCGCGATCGAGGCGTTGCTGGTTGCTGGTTCGCAGCAACAGAAAGACGCGTATCTGGCGCGGTTAATTGACGGCAGCTGGACCGGCACGATGAATCTGACCGAGCCGCAGGCCGGCTCGGATCTGGCGCAGGTAAGAACGCGCGCGGTGGCTCAGGGCGACGGCACATACCGACTTTTCGGGCAGAAGATCTATATCACTTATGGCGAGCACGATCTGGCCGACAACATCGTGCACCTGGTGCTTGCTCGTACGCCGGACGCACCGGCCGGCGTGAAGGGAATTTCGCTCTTCATCGTGCCGAAGTTTTTGTTCGACGCCGGCGGCAAGCTCGGCAAACGCAACGACGTTTATTGCGCATCGATCGAGCACAAACTGGGCATCAAGGCCAGTCCTACCTGCGTGCTGATCTTCGGCGACGATAGAGGTGAGGCTGGCGCGGGCGCGATCGGCACCTTGATCGGCGAAGAAAATCGCGGCCTTGAATATATGTTCATCATGATGAATGCCGCGCGGTTCCAGGTCGGCATGCAGGGCATCGCCATTTCGGACCGCGCTTATCAGAAGGCGGTCGCACACGCGAAGGAGCGCGTACAAAGCCGCGCAGTCGAAGGGTCGCAAGGCCCGGTGTCGATCATTCACCACCCGGACGTGCGACGCATGTTGATGTTCATGCGGTCGAACACTGAGGCGGCGCGCGCGGTCGCGTACGTTACCGCCGGGTACAACGATGTTGCGCATCACCATCCCGACGCCGCAAGGCGCGCGGCGGCAATGGCGGCGTATGAGTATCTGGTGCCGATCGTCAAGGGATGGTCGACGGAAATGTCGATCGACGTGACGTCGACCGGCGTTCAGGTGCACGGCGGTATGGGATTTATCGAAGAAACCGGCGCCGCGCAGTATTACCGCGATGCGCGCATCCTGACGATTTACGAAGGCACGACAGCGATTCAGGCCAATGATCTGGTCGGCCGCAAGACCGCCCGCGATGGCGGCACAATGGCGCGGGCGTTCATCCAACAAATGCGAGCGACCGCTGCCGATGCATCCGCGGGAGCGGAGGATCTTCAGGCTGTCGGACGCAGGCTTCGATCGGCGGTCGATGCATACGAATCGGTGGTCGACTACATCGTCGGTGCGTATAAGAATGACATTCGCAGCGTGTTCGCAGGCTCGGTCCCGTACGTGAAGCTTGCAGGGCTGGTGCATGGCGGCTGGCAGATGACGCGCGCGGCGCTTGCAGCGGGGCGGCGAATCGAAGACAGCACCGATGTCGAGTTCGGCCGCGCCAAGATTGCCACCGCGCGATTCTTTGCCGATCACATGCTTGTCACGGTGCCCTCGATCGCCGAGAGCATCGTCGGCGGCAGTGTCGGCACGCTGGCGCTTGCCGAAGCGCAGTTCTGATACTTACCACTGATAGATATTCTTTATCCATTAGGTTGCGATAATTGATTGGTTCAACTGCCCATCGCGCGCGTAGATTGCCCGACGACTGCTACGACTTTCGTAGCACGCCTCATAGAGACTGAAGTGAATTGAAGGAGACTTGTATGCAACTGAAAGGCTCGAAGACCGAACAGAATCTGCGTGACGCGTTTGCCGGCGAGTCGCAGGCCAATCGTCGTTACCTGTACTTCGCGGCGAAGGCCGACGTCGAAGGCTACAACGACGTTGCCGCCGTATTTCGCTCGACCGCTGAGGGTGAGACTGGCCACGCGCACGGGCACCTCGAGTATTTGGAGGCGGTCGGCGATCCGGCCACGGGCTTGCCGATCGGGCCAACTAAATCCAACTTGAAAGCCGCGATCGCCGGCGAGACGCACGAATACACCGATATGTATCCGGGAATGTCCAAATCAGCGCGCGACGAAGGCTTCGATGAAATAGCCGACTGGTTCGAAACGCTTGCAAAAGCCGAACGCTCGCACGCGAATAAATTTCAGAAGACACTCGACACCATTGTGGACTAGCGCCGTTGTGGATTGAGGTTAGACCGCCGGCCCCTTCGGGTCCGGCAACAGGGGCTTCGTGAAAGAGGGCAGCCTTCTGGCTCCCACGCGGCATCCGCTGGCGTGGAAAACGGCCGAGTTCAACGACGAGCAGGCGCTCGACGCCGAGCTGGCGCGCATCTTCGATATCTGCCACGGCTGCCGGCGCTGCGTCAGCCTGTGCGGCACGTTTCCAACGCTGTTCGACCTGATCGACAACGGTCCTACCGGTGAGCTCGACGGCGTTCCGAAGCAGAAGTACAAAGACGTCGTCGATCAGTGTTACCTGTGCGACATGTGCTACATGAGCAAGTGCCCGTACGTGCCGCCGCATCCGTGGAACGTCGATTTCCCGCACACGATGTTGCGTGCGAAGGCGGTGCATTTTCGCAAGCACGGCGCTTCAGGTAGCGACAGGTTTTTGACGTCGACCGACAAGCTGGGCCGGTTCGCTGGGATTCCGATCGTCACGCAGGCGGTCAACACGATCAATCAAAGCGCGCCTGCGCGCGCGGCGATGGAAAATCTGATGGGCGTCGACCGCGAGGCATGGCGCCCGGACTTTGCATTGAAAAAGTTTCGTAGCGCTGCGCGCTCGAACCTTTCGGCTCCGGTGCGCGACGGCGCCAAAACACCCGGCAAGGTCGCCGTTTATTCAACTTGCTACATCAACTACAACGAGCCCGGGATCGGCCACGACTTGATCGCGGTCCTCGACCACAACGAAATTCCGTACGTGGTGGTCGACAAGGAAGCCTGTTGCGGCATGCCCAAGCTCGAAATCGGCGATCTTGATTCGGTCGAGCGATTGAAAAACTTCAATATTCCGCATCTGGTGCGCTTGGCGCGAGAGGGCTACGCGATCATGACGGCAGTCCCTTCGTGCACGCTGATGTACAAGCAGGAGCTGCCGCTAATGTTTCCGCAAGACGCGGACGTGCAGCTCGTCAAGCAGGCGATCTGGGATCCGTTTGAGTATCTGGTGGCACGCCGACGTGACGGGCTGCTTAGATCCGATTTTAAAAAGCCGCTCGGCACTGTGTCGTACCACGTACCTTGTCACGCGCGCGTCCAAAACGTAGGTCGCAAAACCGAGGAATTGTTAAAGTCCCTTCCTGACACCATCGTCAATACGGTTGAGCGCTGTTCGGGCCACTCGGGCGTGTGGGGAACGCGTAAGCAGTTTCATGTGATGGCGATGAAAATTGGCAAACCAGTGTTCCGCAACATGGCAGGTGCCAAGCCCGATTACATCAGCTCGGATTGTTCGCTGGCAGGTCACCACATCGCGCAGGGAATCGAGCAATTTGCGAAAGAGGCGCTGGAAGGCAAGGCCCCGGTCGTAGCGCACCCTCTAACACTGATCAGAATCGCCTACGGGCTGTGAAGCGATGCCGGGCCGGATAGCGCGCGACAGTCTGTTGACACTCGAAGCGTACGCACGTGAGCGCCAGGATTTTCGCGCCAAGGTCTTAGCGCACAAGAAAAATCGGACGGTGCGCATGGGCGAGCACATCACGTTGATTTTCGAAGATGAGCTCACCATCCGCTATCAGATTCAGGAGATGCTGCGTATCGAAAAAACATTCGAGGAGCGCGGCATCCAGGATGAGCTCGACGCTTATGTGCCGCTGATTCCCGACGGCGGCAATCTGAAGGCGACGATGATGATCGAGTACGAGGATCCGGTGCTGCGCAAGATGGAGCTAGCGCGGCTTAAGGGCGTCGAGAATCGCGTCTACGTCGAAGTAGATGGTTTTTCCAGGGTATACGCGGTGGCCGACGAAGATCTACCGCGAGAGAACGAAGAGAAGACGTCTTCGGTTCACTTCCTTCGCTTCGAGTTTCAGCCGGAAATGATTCGCACTTTCCAGCAGGGTGCAGCGGTTGCGCTCGGTATCGATCATTCCGACTACGCAGCTCGGATCGACGAGGTTGCGCCCGAGGTGCAGGCCTCGCTCGCACGGGACTTCAATACTAGTTGATCCTAAGCGCGTAAGCGCGCATCGCTGCGGGATGTGCGATACTGTAGAAATCTACAGTATTCAAGGACCACCCGGGCTGATGCGTCGAAGCGAAACTGAGGGCCCCGCCTTACCGGTCGCATGGGTGCGCAAAGGACGCGGCGCCGTCTCCAACATCGCGCATCGTTTCGAATCGGTGGTGCGCGAGATCGACGGCGATGCGGCTGAAGCCGAGCGCATCGCTGCTGATGTCGACGAGACGCTGGCTCCGCTAGTGACCTCGACGACACTTGAGACCGCGAAGAGCCTCATCACCTACAACGAGTCGCCGGATATCGGGTTTGACCGTTCGATTAACCCGTATCGCGGCTGCGAGCACGGCTGCATCTACTGCTTCGCGCGCCCCACGCATAGCTTTCTTAATCTATCTCCCGGTCTTGACTTCGAGACGAAGCTGGTCGCGAAACACAACGCCGCCGAGCTGCTGCAGCGCGAGCTGTCAACGGCGGGCTACAAGCCTGAGGTCCTCGCGCTCGGCGTCATTACCGACGCC